>JBKJNE010000132.1:0-3193 GCA_046596015.1 Alphaproteobacteria bacterium | reverse complement strand
GCTGTCCCGTACTTGGCAGGCTGCGTCTCGTGATCGGGTGACGCCATGAAACGGCTGCTGGATTCTCCCGTCGCCCAGAGCCTTGTCGCCGGGACCCTGTTCACCGTCGCGACCGTCGGCATTGGCGTCCTGGGATACAAAAGCTACGGCTGGGCCATGTTTGTCATCGGCCCCCTCGCTTCCGCCATCGTCACCGGCTACTTCGCCAACCGGACGGGGGACATGGGCCGGGGCCGCACAGTGGGCATTGCCCTCATGGCCTGCATACTGGGCGGCCTCGCCCTGATACTTTTCGCGCTGGAGGGGCTCGTCTGCCTCGTGATGGCGTCGCCGCTGGCGCTGGCGTTAACGATCCCCGGCGCTCTCATCGGCCGCCGGCTGGCGAACCGGGAACGGCGGTCCTCGCCGCTGATGTGCTGCGCGATCATGCCGCTGGCGTTCCTCATTGAGGCCAACCTGCCGCATGTGGCGGCCTTCGATACCGTGGAGCGTATCGAGATCACCGCGCCCGCAGACGCGGTCTGGCAGTCGTTGTTGCGTATGGACGGCCTTGACGCAGGGCGGCCCCTGGCCTTCCACCTTGGCGTCGCCTATCCGGTGAGCGGCAAGGTCCTCGGCGAGGGTGTAGGCGCGATGCGCAGGGCAGTATTCTCTACCGGTGTAGCCCATGAGAGAGTCACCGAATGGCAGCCGGGCCACCGGTTGACTCTCGACGTTCTTGGCGACGTTCCCGCTCTGAAGGAACTGAGCCCCTATGGCGACATCCATACGCCTCACGTGAAGGGCTACTTCCGGATGGTCCGCACGTCGTTCGCGCTGGAGGCGCTCCCGGGCGGCCATATCCGGCTCACCGAAACCACGGCGCACGAACTGCGGCTCGATCCCGTCCCATACTGGCTGCCCATCGCGCGGTGGGTCATCCACCAAAACAACCAGCGTGTGCTGGAGCATATCCGCACCGACGCCGAACAAAGAGTCAGGGTGGTCGGTTTGCCATAAGTTGTGGCATATTGGCGCCTCGAAAGTCCGAACGGGGAGACCGACCATATGACCACCCATTCCGAAAGCTGGTACGCGCAGCCCGCCGAGAAGTGGCCCGATCCGCAACTCAAGGGCCAGACCATTCCGGGCTACCGCTACCACTCCAAGGAGTTCTTCCACCAGGAATGGGAGAACATGTGGACCAAGGTGTGGCTGCTGCTGGGCCGCGAGGACGAAATTCCCGAGCCGGGCGACTACCAGCAGGAAGAGGTCGGCCCCGAATCCATCCTGATGGTGCGTCAGGCCGATGGCGGCATCCGCGCCTTCTACAATGTGTGCCAGCACCGCGGCGCGCGGCTGGTGTTCAACGAGCTGGGCACGGTCGACGCGTTCACCTGCCCCTATCACGGCTGGCGCTGGGAGATCGACGGCACGCTGACCTTCGCGCTCGATCCCGAGGATTTCCCCGAGGGCGACCCCTGCGGCAAGCTGACCCTGAACGAGATCGCCTGCGACACCTTCGCCGGTTTCATCTGGGTCAACATGGACCCGGACTGCGTGCCGCTGAAGGAATTTCTCGGCCCGATCTGGGACGACTGGGCCGCCTACGAGATCCACACCTGGAAGCGCTACCTGGCGCTGACCGCGACGGTCCCGTGCAACTGGAAGGTGATCCTGGACAATTTCAACGAGTCCTATCACCTGCCCACCGTCCACCCCCAGGTCGACGGCGTGGTGGAAGAGAACTACCAGTGGACCCAGTTCGACATGTCGGAGGAAGGCCACAACCGCATGTGGATGCAGTCCGGCACGCCGTCGCACTCGCTGGCCAAGCGCGGCGACGACGAGCTGCTGAAGCCGGGCCTGGCGTTCATGCTGGAGCAGTGGGGCCTGGATCCCGACGATTTCCGCGGCGGCCGCGAGTTCGAGACCCGCGAGGCGCTGCAGAAGGCCATGCGCAAGATGGGCAAGGAGATGGGCTATACCCAGTTCGACAATCTGCGCGACCACCAGCTGACCGACACCTATCACTACACCCTGTTCCCGAACTTCGCTGTGTCGGTGTGGGCGGACGGCTTCCACTTCCTGCGCGCCCGGCCGCACCCGACCGATCCCGGGCAGTGCCTGTTCGACAACTGGTGGTACGCGCCGGCGCCCGAGGGCCTGACCACGCCGGTCATGACCATCAACGGCCCGGTCGAGCGCGACGCCGAGGTGGAGCACGAGGTGTTCAAGTATCTGGACCGCAGCCTGAGCGGGCTGATCGACCAGGACATGGGCATCACCACCGGCCAGCAGCTCGGCTTCCGCAGCCGCGCCTACAAGGGCGTGTACCTGGCGAAGCAGGAGCACCGCATCAGGCGCTATCACGAGGTGATCGACGAATATATCGAGGGCAAGCGGCCCGCGCCGAAGCGGTCCAGCGCCATCGCGGCGGAATAGGCCAACATGCAGGACGGGAAAGGGGCGCTTCGGCGCCCCTTTTTCCGTTGCAGGCCCTGCCTGGTCTTCCTTCGTCGTTCCTGCGTGCGGTCGGCAATTGCCCTGACGATTAGGTCCTCGCCGGACGGCAGGCCGATCACCTGGCGCCGAGAACGCCGAGCAACCAGAGCACCACAAGGACCAGCACAACCAGGCCGAGGACACCGCCAAGCCCCGCGCCGCCATAGCGGTTGTATCCGTAATAGCCGCCGCCACCACCGAGCAGCAGGACGATGAGGATGATGATCAGGATCGTGGACATGGAAAATACCTCCAGGGTTTGTAGTCGGTTTTCGGCTTACGACTTTCGGCCTCTCCTGCAAGAAATGCCGCCCCTTTGAGGGCCCGCCGGATCGGCTTACTGCGCGCTCGAGTTCAAGTTCTGGCAGTCAAGGTAGCCTGCCACCAATGGGACGGGCTTGCTTTGGCATGGCTCAAGCGGCGGAGCCGTTCATGAGATTGCGCAGATGTTCCCGTGCGCGGAACACACGTGACTTGACCGTACCGGACTTGAGCTTCATTTGCATGCCGACCGTGGCGTAGGACTCACCGTCGGTGCCGACCCTGCGAAGGACTTCTCGTTCTGGCGGGGCGAGCCGGCCAAACGCGCGCTGCATCTCGCCCATTTCGACCGCGTCCTCCTGGCCGCCCGAAACGCCTGGATCGAGCCAGTCGTCCATTGATACGACATGCCGCCGCCGCGCCCTTCTCCGGACCTCGCTGATGAACT
>JBKJNE010000207.1:0-3985 GCA_046596015.1 Alphaproteobacteria bacterium | reverse complement strand
CCGGCCTGCAGGATCAGGGTTTCGAGCTCGCCGCCGCGGCCTTCCGCCGCCAGCGCCTTGCGCCACGCCAGTGTCTGGCGAAGCGCCTCGATATAGGTGGCGTACCAGCCATAGCCGTGGGCGACGGTCTGGTGGGCTTCCAGCAGCCTGCGGTCCACCTTGCCGTCGCGGACGATCAGGTTGGAGACGGCGGCGCGGACGGCCAGCGCAAGCTTCTCGGCCGCATCGAGCGCCTGCTCGCACAGCGGCACCAGATTATCGAGTTGCGCGCCCGCCGATCCGTCCTTCGCCAGGGTGGAGGCCATGTTCGATCCCTTCCGTCTTGTCGCGTTTCTTGCTTTTGATACGCGCGGCCTAGCCGGCCAGACCAGGTTCGTTGCCGGCCTCGATCGCATCCTCGATGGTGCGCAGGCCCGGATAGCGGGCCGACACGAGGACGGCCATGTTGCCGGGCTTGTGCTCATTGTGCCACATCTTGGTGTGCGCGCGCGGGATGTCCTCCCACGCGAACACCTCGGACATGCAGGGATCGATGCGGCGCTCGATCACCAGCTTGTTGGCCTCGCTCGCCTGCATCAGGTTGGCGAAATGGCTGCCCTGGATGCGTTTCTGGCGCATCCACACGAAGCGGGCGTCCATGGTCAGGTTGAAGCCGGTGGTGCCGGCGCAGAACACCACCATACCGCCGCGCTTGACCACGAAGCAGCTCACCGGGAAGGTCGATTCGCCGGGGTGCTCGAACACCATGTCGACGTCGACGCCCTTGCCGGTGATGTTCCAGATCGCCTTGCCGAACTCGCGGCACTTCTTCATGTAGTCGGCATAGACCGCCTGGTCGCCGACCGGCGGCAACTGGCCCCAGCAGTCGAAGTCCTTGCGGTTGATGACGCCCTTGGCGCCCAGCGACAGCACGAAGTCGCGCTTGGTCTCGTCGGAGATGACGCCGATGGCGTTGGCGCCGGCGGTGGCGCAGAGCTGGATGGCCATGGAGCCCAGGCCGCCCGAGGCACCCCACACCAGCACGTTGTCGCCCGGGCGGATGATGTGCGGCTTGTGGCCGAACAGCATGCGGTAGGTGGTGGCCAGCGTGAGCGTATAGCACGCGCTCTCTTCCCAGGTCAGGTGGCGCGGCCGGTGCATGAGCTGGCGCGCCTGGATCTTGCAGAACTGGGCGAACGAGCCGTCCGGCGTCTCATAGCCCCAGATACGCTGGGACGGCGAGAACATCGGGTCGCCGCCGTTGCACTCCTCGTCGTCGCCGTCGTCCTGGTTGCAATGCACCACCACTTCGTCGCCGACCTTGAAGCGCTTCACGCGGGAGCCGATCTTGTAGACGATGCCCGAGGCGTCCGATCCGGCGATGTGATAGGGCGCCTTGTGGACGTCGAACGGCGAGATCGGAATGCCCAGGCCGGCCCAGACGCCGTTGTAGTTGACGCCCGCCGCCATCACCAGCACGACCACTTCGTCGGGGTCGATCTCGGGGGTATCGACCACCTCGATCTGCATGGATTGCTCGGGCGGGCCGTGGCGTTCCCGGCGAATCGCCCAGGCGTACATCTTCGGCGGCACATGTCCCAGCGGCGGAATCTCGCCCACCTCGTAGAGGTCCTTGTAGACTTGGCCGGTGGACGGGGCGCTTTCTGCGGTCGCGGGCTGCGGGGTCATGGTCGTTTACTCCTGTCGCCGGGCGGCTGTCCCGGAAGGCAGACCTTCCGAAGCAGCATTGTCGTTCAAGTCATTTTGCAGCGCAGCATCTATTATGATATTTCCGTTAAGCGGTCCATCCGGAAATAAACGACTCCGTTACCACCCGGTAGCGCTAACGAACCACAGGAGAACCCATGATCGGGACGTCAGCCAAGGGGGCCGACTCAGGCGAGCCGAAGACGGCCAGGGACAAGCCATGGCTGATCCGGACCTATTCGGGCCACTCCTCGGCCAGGGCGTCGAACGAGCTCTACCGGACCAACCTGGCGCGCGGCCAGACCGGCCTTTCCGTGGCGTTCGACCTGCCTACCCAGACCGGCTACGACAGCGATCATCCGCTGGCGCGGGGCGAGGTGGGCAAGGTGGGCGTGCCGGTCGGACACCTGGGCGACATGCGCGCCCTGTTCGACGGCATCCCGCTCGAGAAGATGAACACCTCGATGACGATCAACGCCACGGCGCCGTGGCTGCTGTCGCTCTACATCGCCGCCGCCCAGGAGCAGGGCGCGGACAGGGCCAGGCTGAACGGCACCGTGCAGAACGACATCATCAAGGAGTATCTCAGCCGCGGCACCTACATCTTCCCGCCCGGGCCGTCGCTGCGGCTGACCACCGACATCATCAGCTACACCTACCGCGAACTGCCCAAGTGGAACCCGACCAACGTCTGCTCGTACCACCTGCAGGAAGCCGGCGCGACGCCGGTGCAGGAGGTGGCGTTCGCGCTGGCGACCGCCATCGCCGTGCTGGATTCGGTGCGCGACTCGGGCCAGGTGCCGAAGGACGAGTTCCCGACCGTCGTCGGCCGCATCAGCTTCTTCGTCAACGCCGGCGTGCGCTTCATCACCGAGATGTCGAAGATGCGCGCCTTCACCGAGCTGTGGGACGAGATGACCGCCGAGCGCTACGGCATCGAGGACGAGAGCCTGCGCCGCTTCCGCTACGGCGTGCAGGTGAATTCGCTCGGCCTGACCGAGCAGCAGCCCGAGAACAACGTCTACCGCATCCTGCTGTCCATGCTGGCGGTCACCCTGTCGAAGAACGCCCGCGCCCGCGCGGTGCAGCTTCCGGCATGGAACGAGGCGCTGGGGCTGCCGCGCCCGTGGGACCAGCAGTGGAGCCTGCGGCTGCAGCAGATCGTCGCCTACGAGACCGACCTGCTCGAATATGCCGACATCTTCGATGGCTCTGTGGCCATCGAGAAGAAGGTGACCGCGTTGAAGGAGGAAATCCGCGCGGAATTCGACCGGATCGAGGCCATGGGCGGCGCGGTCGCGGCCATCGAGTCGTCCTACATGAAGCAGGCGCTGGTGCAGTCGAACAGCCTGCGCATGAACGCCATCGAGGCCGGCGAGCTGCCGCTGATCGGCGTCAACATGTTCGCCGAAACCGCACCTTCGCCGCTGACCGGCGGCGACGGGTCGATCCTGACGGTCGACGATTCGGCCGAGCGCGACCAGATCGAGCAGCTGACAGCGTGGCGCGCCCGGCGCGACGAGGCGGCGGTCAAGGCCGCCATCGCCAACCTGGCCGCCGCCGCGAAGGAAGGCCGCAACATGATGCCGCCGTCGATCGAGGCGGCGAAGGCCGGCGTCACCACCGGCGAATGGGGCCAGGCGCTGCGCGAAATCTTCGGCGAATACCGCGCGCCCACCGGCGTCGGCCGCGCCGCGGGCGGCCGGGGCGCGGATCTGTCGGGCGTGCAGGCCAAGGTGGACGCGGTCTCGCGCAAGCTGGGCCGTCGGCTGAAGATCCTGGTCGGCAAGCCCGGCCTCGACGGCCACTCCAACGGCGCCGAGCAGATCGCCGTCAAGGCGCGCGATTCCGGCATGGAGGTGGTCTACGAGGGCATCCGCCTGACACCTGCCCAGATCGTCAACGCGGCGCTGGAGGAAGGCGTGCACGTGGTCGGCCTCTCGATCCTGTCCGGCAGCCACGTGGCGCTGGTCACCGACGTCATGGACCGCATGCGCGCCGCCGGCATGGGCGACGTGCCCGTGGTGGTCGGCGGCATCATCCCGCCCGAGGACGAGCGCACCCTGAAAGCAGCCGGCGCCGCGGCGGTCTACACGCCCAAGGACTACCAGATCAGCGAGATCATGAGCGACATCGTGGATTTGGTGGATAGGGCGCAGGACAAGGCGGCTTAGGCCAGATACTCCCGTCTTTGCGAGCGCAGCGAAGCAATCCTGCCGCCGGTCTGGATTGCCACGTCGCTGCGCTCCTCGCAAAGACGAACGAAGTAAGAAAGCCCCCTACTTCGGCTGCGGCACGA
>JBKJNE010000049.1:0-3778 GCA_046596015.1 Alphaproteobacteria bacterium | reverse complement strand
GAACTGGCCGTGGCCCTCGCCGGCGAAGATCTTGACGACCTTCGCGCCCCGCTCGATCTCGAGCAGCACGCCGCGCCGGAACGCTTCCGGCCCGTCGCATTGCAGGACGTGGGAGATGATCTGTCCGCTGTTGTCCTTGACCGTCGGCGACAGCGCCCGGCTCGCCGGCACGAAGCGCGGGCCGAGCACGTCGCCCGCGTCGATGGTGGCGGCCAGGGTCGCGTCGATATTGTCGAAGGTCGCCGCCCCGACGACGCTGGTCACCCCGGCGCGCAACGCGATCTGCGCGTTGCCCAGCGCCCAGTAGGCGTGCTGAACGGGATCGGCGTCGCGCGTATAGCCGGGCTTGCCGCCGGGCCGGCCATAGACGGCATGGTAATGGCCGGAAACCATGCCCGGCATCAGCGTGCGGCCCTTCAGGTCGATGAGCGTGTCGCCGTCGCGCGGCGGCACCGGGCCGACGGCGGCGACGCGGCCGTCCTCGACCACAACGGTCGCGCCCTTGCGAGCCGGGTTCTCGCCGTCGAGCAGGCTGGCATTGGTGAAGATGGTGCGGGTCATCGGACGTCCCCTTGCGCCGCGCCCTGGCGGCGGCCGTTTTCAGCACCCATGCTAGTTTTTTGCCGGCGGGCGCGCAACGGCGGCGCGTTCACGCTATAATGAACCGTCCAACGCCGGGGAGGAGCCAGTGAAACGCCTGTGGATCATGATCGCCGTCGTCTTGCTGGCATCGTGCCAGTCTGACGGCGCGTCGACCGGCGCCGCTACGGACAAGTCGCGCGACGCCGCCGAACGGGACCGCAAGATCAACGCGGTGCAGGAGCAGATGCGGAACATGAATCACTGACGGCGGCCGTGGAGGGTAGCGGTGTACACGGTCTCGATCGAACCCCTCTCACGCTGAAATCCCTTCCGTCGTCGTTTCCGCGCGGTGACATGTTCGATACACTCCGATCGCCAGAACATTACGGCCGACGCTCTGGCGATCGTGTAGGATCGGCTACATTGGACGTGGCAGCTTGCGGGAGGGCAGAGATGAAAAAACTCAGGGTGAACGGGCAGGCTGTCGAGGTCGATGCCGACGAAAATACCCCGCTGCTTTGGGTGCTGCGCGAGCAGCTCGGCCTCACCGGCACGAAATATGGATGCGGGGTCGCGCAATGCGGCGCCTGTACCGTGCATATCGCGGGCAGGTCCGTCCGCTCCTGCGTCCATCGGCTGTCCGCGGTCGCCGACGGGGATGACATCACCACCATCGAAGGACTGTCGAAAGACGGCCGTCACCCGGTCCAGCAGGCCTGGGCGGAACTGGACATTCCGCAATGCGGCTATTGCCAGCCCGGGATGATCATGGCCGTCGCCGGCATGCTCAACCACAACCCCGATCCCAGCGACGAGGACATCGACCTGGAGATCACCAACATCTGCCGGTGCGGCACCCTGGCGCGCGTGCGCAAGGGCATTCACCTGGCCAAGACCAAGACATCCGCGGGAGAGCCGGCATGAACGAGATGACAAGCCTCTCGCGCCGCGGCTTCCTGATCGGCGTGGGTGTCGCCGGCGCCGGGCTCACCATCAGTTTCGTTGGCGGCTTCGGCCCGGCGCTGGCGAAGGACGCCGGCACGGCGCCCGAGGTGAACGCCTGGGTCCACATCGGCCGCGACGATGTGATCACGATCCGGATCGCCCGCTCGGAGATGGGCCAGGGCACCCTGACGGGCCTCGCCCAGCTGGTCGCCGAGGAGCTGCAGTGCGACTGGTCCAAGGTCGTCACCGAATACCCCACGCCGGGCCAGAACCTGGCGCGCGACAAGGTCTGGGGCGAAATGCTCACGGGCGGCAGCCGGGGCATCCGCAACAGCCATCAATATGTGCGCGAGGGCGGCGCGGCGGCCCGCATCATGCTGATCGAAGCGGCGGCCGCCCGGTGGAAGGTGCCCGCCGGCGAATGCACGGCCAAGGACAGTGTGATTACCCATGGTCCCACCGGCCGGACCATCACCTACGGCGCCGTGGCCGAAGAGGCGGCCAAGCTGGCGCCACCCACCAAGGTGCCGCTCAAGGACCCCGCCGACTGGACCATCGCCGGCAAGCCGGTCAAACGCCTCGACACCGCCGGCAAGCTGACCGGCGCCCAGATCTACGGCGCCGACGTCAAGCTCGACGGCATGCTGAACGCCTCGATCAAGGCGTGCCCGGTTCGCGGCGGCAAGCTGAAGGGTTTCGACCAGGCCGCGGTCATGAAGATGCCCGGCGTCCGGAAGGTGCTTGCCGTCCATGACGACGCCGTCGCCGTCGTCGCCGATACCTGGTGGCAGGCGAATTCGGCGCTCGAGGCGCTGCCCATCGAATGGCAGGGAGGCACGCCCTACAACAGCGCCGACTTCGAGGCGGAGCTGGAAAAGGGCCTGCGCGCTGGCGATGCGTTCGTCGGCAACAAGCAGGGCGATGTCGAGGCGGCCTTCGCCAAGGCCGCGAAGATCGTCGAGGCGACCTACCGGGTGCCGCATCAGAATCACGCCTGCATGGAGCCGATGAACGCGACGGTGGTCTGGACGAAGGAGTCCTGCAAGGCGTGGGTGCCGACTCAGGACGGCATGTCGGCGCTCGCCGCCGTCGCGGAGGCTGCCGAACTGCCGGTCGAGCAGTGCGAGGTCTACAAGCTGCATCTCGGCGGCGGCTTCGGCCGGCGGGGCAGCAGCAGCGGCGACCATGTCAGCCAGGCGGTGAAGATCGCCATGTCGATGCCCGGCACCCCGGTCAAGCTGCTCTGGAGCCGCGAAGAGGACATGCAGCACGGCTTCTATCACCCGACGTCACGCGCGCTGATCCGGGGCGCGCTCGACGCGGACGGCAACCTGACCGGCCTGCACATCAGGATCGCGGGTCAGTCGATCCTGGCCGCGCTTCGGCCCGAGGCGCTGAAGAACGGTCTCGACATGGTCACCATGCAGGGATTGGCGCCCGCCGATCTTGCGCCGGGCATGGAGACGCAGGCGCTGAAATACACCTTCCGGAACCTGCTCGTCGATCACGCCATGCGTAACCCGCCCGTCCGTCCAGGCTTCTGGCGCGGGGTCTGCGCGAACCAGAACGCGATCTATCTCGACTGCGCGCTCGATGAGTTCGCGCACGCCGCGGGCCGGGACAAACTCGAGTTCCGTTTGGCGTACATGAAGGACTGTCCCGAATTGCAGGCGGTTCTCAAGGCCGTGGCCGAAAAGAGCGGCTGGGGCAAGGACGACGGCGTGCATCGCGGGCTCAGCGCCTTCTACTCGTTCGGCTCGTACACCGCGGCCTGCGCCGAGGTCACGGTGGACGGGGACGGCAAGCTCAAGATCCAGCGGATCGTCGCGGCGACGGATCCGGGCATGGCGGTGAATCCGCAACAGATCGAGGCGCAGGTCGAGGGTTCGTTCGTCTATGGTCTCTCGGCCATGCTGTTCCAGGAAGTCACCTTCAAGGACGGCGAGGTGCAGGAGCGCAACTTCGACACCTACAACTCGATGCGGCTGGAGCACATGCCGCTGGTCGAGACCATCGTGATGCCGTCCGGCGGTTTCTGGGGCGGGGTTGGCGAGCCGACGATCGCCGTCGCCGCGCCGGCGGTGCTGAATGCCATCTTTGCGGCAACCGGCAAACGCATCCGCGATTTGCCGTTGAAGAATCACAGTCTGAAAAAAGCCTAGGTTCTATCAGCGCGTTGGTTCGAAAGCAGGTGCACCTGATCTATGGCGGGGTGAAGCCGGGCAGGCCGCTCAACATGCCAACATGCAAG
>JBKJNE010000532.1:0-13834 GCA_046596015.1 Alphaproteobacteria bacterium | reverse complement strand
CTGGGCGAGACGCTGCACCGGCGGCGCATCGTCGCCGTGCTGATCGGCTTCCTCGGCATGCTGGTGGTGGCGAACAGCGGCGCCGAGTAATTCACCGCCATGCCCTGCGCCAGCGGGACGTGGGCGATGGAATAGAAGATGCCGACCATCGCGACGAAGCTGCAGGTGCTGCGCAGGAAGTGCAGCGGCAGCCGCCGGGTGCGCAGCGGCGCCAGCCCCGAGCGCAGGAACAGCGGAAACAGCACGATCGCCCCGAACAGCGAGCGCCAGAACACCATGTAGACCGGATGCATGGTCTCGGCGCCCCAGCGCAGCAGCGCCCACAGCACCGAAATGGTGGCGCTGGCGCAGATCATCAGCAGGACGGCCTGGACCGTCCGGGATGGGGCGGCGATTTTCAGCATGCGCGCAGGTTATGCCGATCGTTAGAGCATGCCAAGAGTCGGGTAACCGACCGCACGATTTTTGAAGCCGCTGGACTTCACGGACCCTACTCGCGAACGCTGGAATTTGCTAAAAGCGGGGGATGGTTAAGCTGTTTCATTTTCCGTCCGGTAAATCCGCGGAGCATTCGTATCCAGCGATATATGATTTCGCAGAGCTGGCGGATGGGACGCGCTGCGTAGTTGCGACATCGCCCGGTGGTGATCATACGGTTATTCGGAGTCTGGCGAGTACGTTGGCACCGCCACTGTGTATCCTCTACATCTTGCACACGCCGCGCAGTGAAGCGGAGCCTGGCCGATATCAAAGCCCCTGGCTTAAATGGGCTCAGGTCGACGAGTTTTTGGATAACTTTGGTGATTTTCTGGGGAAGGATGGTAGGCACGACGTCTGGATTCATTCCGTGACGGACGACGCGACAGTCGTATGGGATCGCCACAATCTCATTTATGCTTACGGGACGCTTTCAGTGTTTACCCAAACGCTAAAGGCGCTTGGCTATAACGAAGAGCGGCCAGACGTTCCTGTGCCGCACATGCATTACTATTGGTCATCTTGGGATGAAACCGAGAAAGCTGTCCTTCGAACCTTCGAATGGAAGTATTCACCGCTTCAACCAGAAGACGTGGAATAGGCGGGCCTTCATTTGCGAGTCTGCTCAACTCCCTGTATAAGCCGCGCCAAACCGGCCTTTCCGGCCATGGACGGAGCGCATGCGCGGGTTTTTCGGCATCGGGGTCGAGAGCGGCGACAAATCGGGCAATCTGGGGAACCTGATGCGCACGGCGCACGGGTTCGGCGCCAGCTTCCTGTTCACGGTCGGGCGCGACTACAACAAGGACGACACCTTCTCGGACACCAGCCACACCGACAAGGAAGTGCCGCTGTACCGGTTCGACAGCGTCGAGGCCATCATGCTGCCGGCGCGCTGCGTGCTGGTGGGCGTCGAGCTGACCGAGGACGCCGTCGACCTGCCCAGCTTCGCCCATCCGCGCCAGGCCGCCTATGTGCTGGGCCGCGAGCGCGGGTCGCTGACGCCGGAAATCCTGGCGCGCTGCGCGCACGTCATCCGCATCCCGACCAGCTTCTGCCTCAACCAGGCGACGGCGGGCGCGGTGGTGATGTATGACCGGGTGCGCACGCTCGGGCGCTGGCCGGTGCGGCCGGTGACGCCGCGCGGCGAGCCGATCCCGATGCTCGAGCATCGCTACGGCGACCCTGTCTCTCGTCTGAAATCCTGACCACATGGCAGCTTCATGGTGGATGTCGTGGAAAAAACCGGCGGTGCTTTGTATGGTGTGCCCATGAGACTCATTCCGCTCCTCGCCGGCCTCGCGGCCGCCGCCGTCGCCCTGCCCGCCTTCGCCGCGCAGCCCAAGCTGCTGGGCACGTACACCGATTGGGATGCGTTCACCAACGGCTCGGGCAACGCCAAGACGTGCTGGGTCATCACCGTGCCCAAGCGCACCAAGCCCAAAGAAGTCGACCACACTGGCGTCTTCTTCATGGTGTCGCAGAAGCCTGGCAAGAAGGTCGCCGACGAGGTGCGCTTCGGCGCGCGCTACGATCTCAAGCCCAACAATGACGGCACCGCGATCATGGGCGGCTTCAAGGAGCCGCTGTTCAATTCCGGCAGGGACGCCTGGGCCTATGACGCCGCGTCCGACAAGCGGATCGTCAATACCATGAAGGGCGCGGCGCTGCTGACCATCAAGGAGCGGGCGGCGAATGGCGACGGCACCGAATACGACTTCTCGCTGTCGGGATTCTCCGCCGCCATGGACGCGGCCAGCAAGGCGTGCGGCTCATGAACATGCTGCGCTCGCTGAAGCCGGAAACCTCCGGCAAGCTCAATCTCTGCGGCCTCTCCCGCGATGAACTTCGCGCGACACTCATCGAGCACGGCGTCGCCGAGGGTAAGGCCAGGATGCGCGCCCAGCAGCTCTGGCACTGGATCTACAACCGGGGCGCCACGTCGTTCGACGTCATGACCAACGTGTCGAAGGACATGCAGGCCATGCTGGATGGGCAGTTCGAGATCCGCCGCCCGGAGGTTTCGCTGGCCCAGCTGTCCGAGGACGGCACGCGCAAGTGGCTGATCCGGCTCGACGACGGCAACGAGGTCGAGACCGTGTTCATCCCCGAGGACGACCGCGGCACGCTTTGCGTCTCGTCCCAGGTCGGCTGCACGCTGACCTGCAAGTTCTGCCATACCGGCACCCAGCGGATGGTGCGCAACCTGACCGCCGCCGAGATCGTCGGCCAGGTGATGATCGCCCGCGATACGCTGGGCGAATGGCCCAGCCCGGCGGACGGCCGGCTGCTGTCCAACATCGTGCTGATGGGCATGGGCGAGCCGCTCTACAATTTCGACAACGTCAAGCAGGCCATGAAGATCGTCATGGACCCGGAAGGCATCTCGCTGTCGAAGCGCCGCATCACCCTGTCGACCTCGGGCGTGGTGCCGATGATGCAGCGCTGCGGCGAGGAGATCGGCGTCAACTTGGCGGTGTCGCTGCACGCGGTGCGCAACGAGACCCGCGACGCCATCATGCCGATCAACAAAAAGTACCCGCTCGAGCAGCTGTTGACCGCCTGCGCCAACTATCACGGCGTCTCCAACGCCCGGCGCATCACCTTCGAATACGCCATGCTGAAGGGCGTCAACGACAGCCTGGACGACGCGAAGGAGCTGGTCCGGCTGCTGCGGAAGTACGACATCCCGGCCAAGGTGAACCTGATCCCGTTCAACCCGTGGCCGGGAACCGCGTTCGAGTGCTCGGACTGGGACACCATCCACGCATTCTCGGAATACGTGTTCAACGCCGGCATCTCGGCGCCGATCCGCATGCCGCGCGGGCGCGACATCATGGCCGCCTGCGGCCAGCTCAAATCCGCCTCCGAAAAAATCCGCAAGGCCGACCTGCGCAAGGCCGAAGCCGGCGGCCCCGCCGCTTAGGGGCGGCCCGCCATGGTGCCCTTGAAGCTCCTGCTCCGCAGGCTGATCAGGCAGGGCACGCTGACCGTCATCGATTCCAGGGGCAGGGCCGAGACCTTTGGCAGCCCGCCGGGCATCGCCTCGACCATCCGGCTGCATGACCCCAGGCTGGCTTGGCGCATCCTGCACGACCCGACGCTGGCGGTGGGCGAGGCCTACATGGACGGCACCCTCACCATCGAGCAGGGCGACATCCTCGATTTCCTCAATCTGGTCGCGGTGAACTCGGGGCGCGCCACCGACAAGCGCCCGTTGCGGCTGGGCGCCGGGCCGCTGATCCGCGGCATCAGGCGGGCCAACAAGCGGCGGCGCGCCAGGCGCAACGTGGCGCATCACTACGAGTTCACCACCTTGTTCTACGACCTGTTCCTCGACGAAAACCGGCAATATTCCTGCGCCTACTTTAGAGGTCCCGACGACACGCTCGACCAGGCCCAGCGCAACAAGCTCGACCATGTGGCTGGCAAGCTGCTGCTACAGCCGCATCACCGGGTGCTGGATATCGGTTGCGGCTGGGGCACGCTCGCCCGGCACATCAACGCGGTCTCCGGCGCCCACGTCACCGGCATCACCCTGTCGCAGGAACAGTGCCGCGCCGCCCGCGAGATGGCGGCGGCCGAGGGCAGGCAGGACGTGCTCGACTTCCGCGTCGAGGACTACCGCAGCATCGACGGGCCGTTCGACCGCATCGTCTCGGTCGGCATGTTCGAGCATGTGGGCACGGCGCACTACGACAAGTATTTCCGGCGCATCCACGACCTGCTGACGCCGGACGGGCTCGCCATGGTCCACACCATCGGCCGCAGCGACGGGCCCGGCGGCACCGACGCGTGGACCGAGAAATACATCTTCCCCGGCGGCTATTCGCCCGCCCTGTCCGAGGTGATGCCGGCGATCGAGCGCTCGGGCCTGTTCATCAGCGACATCGAGGTGCTGCGGCTGCATTACGGCCGCACCGCCGAAGCATGGTACCGCCGCTTCCAGCAGAACCGCGAGCGGATCAGGGCGCTCTATGACGAGCGGTTCTGCCGCATGTTCGAGATGTTCCTCGCCGGCTGCGTCGGCAGCTTTTATTACGGCGGGCTGGTGGTGTTCCAGATGCAGCTCGGCAGGAAGATCGATTCGGTGCCGCTCACGCGGGATTATTTGTATCGGTGAGATTCCCTCTCCCTCTGGAAGAGGGTCAGGGTGAGAGGCGTTGCCTGTCGTAGACTCCGCCCGCACCCTTGCCCGCACAACGCCCCTCACCCTCCCGCGCGTCGCGCGGGTCCCTCCCTCTCCCAACAGGAGAGGGTTTATTGGACCAGCCTCTCGAACAACCGCAATTGCCCCTGCGTCGTCGCATCCCAGCTGAAGCCTTCGGCGTAGGCCCGCGTCGCCGCCCGTTCCGGCGGATTGCCGAACAGCGCTTTCAACCCTGCGGCGACAGCGACCGCCGACCTGTCCTTGATCAGCGCGCCGGCCTCGGGCGCGGCGACCACTTCGCCGGTGCCCCACACGTCGGTGGCGACGACCGGGGTGCCGCAGGCCATGGCCTCGAGCAGCACGTTGGCCCAGCCTTCCCGGCTCGACGCCAGCACCAAGGCGTCGGCGGCGCTGTAGAGCGACGGCAGGCTGTCATGGGCCACCTGACCGACGAGCCTGACCCGCCCGGTCAGCCCCAACGCGGTGATCTGCCGCTCCAGCGCCGGCCGTTCCTCGCCTTCGCCGGCGATCAGCAGCGACGCGCCGGGCAGGGATTTCAGCGCCTCGATCACCAGATGGTGGCCCTTGCGCTCGACCAGGCCGCCGACCGAGACGATGGTGCGGCCGTCCGCGCCCCAGCGGTTGCGCGCCGCCATCCGGTCGAGCGGCCGGAACAGCTCCAGATCGACGCCGTTGCGCAGGGTGACGATCTTGCCGGGGTCGATCCCCATGTCGAGCAGCGGCTTCTGCAAGGCGTCGCATACGGTGATGAGCGCGTCGGCCCGGCGCGCCGCCTGCTCGATCTTGCGGCGCGGCACCGGGAAATGCGGGATCAGGTTGAGGTCTGTGCCGCGCGCGGTGATCGCGACCGGCAGGCCCAACTCGGTGGCCAGCGTCGCCGCCGCCGCGCCGTCCGGATAGAAATAGTGGGCGTCGATGAGCTGGATGCCGCGCTCACGCACCAGCCGCCTCACTGTCTCCCGCGCGCCGCGCGCCAGCAGCGCGGGCGCCAGGTTCATGCCGACCTTCGGGATCACCTTGTAGCGCGGATGGAAGATCTCGATGCCATACCGCACCTGGCGCGCGGGCACCTTCGCATAGGCCGCGTAGCCGCCGAACGCCTTCGACGAGAACGGGAACCACGGCAGCGGCGCGACCACGGTCAGGCTCACCTTGCCGCTCTCGGCGAGGCGCCGCAGGCGGTTCTCGACGAAGATGCCGTGCACCGGCTGGGCGCCGTTGGGATAGAGCGTGGTGAAGCTGAGGATGTTCATGGCCGCGACGCCGCGTCATGGCGCAGGAAGCCCTGGAACATCAACAGCAGCCAGAGAATCCTCGAATTGTCGCGGTAGCCGCCCTGATGCTGGTTCAGCAGCATCTCGACCGACTGCATGTCGACGAACCCGGACTCGCCCAGCAGGCTGCCGGTCAGCTCGTCGCGCACCTTCTCGCGCAGTGGCCCCCTGAACCACGGGCCGATGGGCACGGAAAAGCCCTGCTTGGGGCGGTAGAGCAGGTCGGCGGGCACTAACGGCTCCATGGCCTGCTTCAGGATCGCCTTCTTCTCGCCCTTTGCGATCTTCTGGCCCGCCGGCAGGTTCACGCCCCATTCCAGCAGCCGGTGGTCGAGGAACGGCGCGCGCACCTCCAGGCCGTTGGCCATGCTCGCCCGGTCCATCTTCACAAGGATGTCGCCCGGCAGCCAGGTCTTGATGTCGGCGTATTGCGCCTGCTTCAGCGGGTCGGCGCCCTCGGCCTTGCGCCATTGTTCGCGCAGTACCTCGATGGGATGGTAGCCTCCCAGCCTGAGCCGGCCGCCCAGCAAGTTGCGGCGCTGCCGCTCGGTGGTCGCCGAGACGCTGAGGAAATACGCGTCGATGTCGTCGAGGCCCAGCTCCTGGAACGTGGTTTTCGCGCGCAGCACTCGCGGCGCCCAGTCGGCTTTGGGATAGATCCTGCCCAGCGTGCCGAACAGCACACGGCGGAAGCCAGGCGACAGCAGCCGGCGCGCCGTCGCCTCGCGCTGGTGCCACAGATAGCGGCGGTAGCCGCCGAACACCTCGTCGCCGCCGTCGCCGGACAGGGCGACGGTCACCGTCTCCCGCGCCAGCGCGCAGACCTGGAAGGTGGGAATGGCCGAGCTGTCGCCGAACGGCTCGTCATAAAGGGCAGCCAGCCGGTCGACCAGGTCGAACGCGTCCGGGTCCACCTGCCGTTCGGTGTGGTCGGTGCCGTAGCGGTTGGCGACGGCCCTTGCATAGGCGGTCTCGTCATACGACTTGTCGCCGAAGCCGATGCAGAAGGTCTTCACCGGCGCGTCCATGCCGTGCGCCATCTGGGCGACGATGGCGCTGGAATCGACGCCGCCCGAGAGGAACGCGCCCAGCGGCACGTCGGCGATCAGCCGGCGCCTGGTGGCGATCTCCAGCTGGGCGGCCACGTCGGCGGGATCACCCTCGGTCGGCTCCAGCGACAGGTCCCACCATTGGCGCAGCTGGGGGTCGCCGCCGCGCCGCCAGCGCAGGAAATGGCCCGGCGCCAGCTTGCGCGCCGCGCGGTAGATGCTCTTTGGGTCGGGCACGTAGCCATAGGCGAAGAAGTCGGCGACGGCCTGCGCATCGATGTCGCGCGGCAGGTCCGGATGGCAGGTCAGCGCCTTCAGCTCGGAGCCGAACAGGCACAGCCCATCGGGCAGGATCGCGTAGTAGAGCGGCTTCTTGCCCAGCCGGTCGCGGGCGAGGAACAGGGTCCGGTCGCGCGGGTCCCACAGGGCGAAGGCGAACATGCCGTCGAAGTGGGACAGGCAGTCCGCGCCCCACTGCGTCCAGCCATGCAGGATCACCTCGGTGTCGCAATGGGTGCGGAAGCGGTGGCCATGGCCGGCCAGGGTCTCCCTCAGCGCCGGGAAATTGTAGATCTCGCCATTGAACACGACGACGGTGCCGGTCTCCGGGTCGGTCATCGGCTGGGCGCCGCCTTCCAGGTCGATGATCGACAGCCGCCGGTGCCCGAGCGCGATCCCCGGCTCGGCGAACAGGCCCGATCCGTCCGGCCCCCGGTGGGCGATAGCGTCGGTCATGCGCCGGAGCAGGCCCCGGTCCATGGGCCGCTCCGCCTTGCCGTCGAACATGCCCGCCAGTCCGCACATAGGCCTGTTTTCTATCAGAATCAGGCGGTTGACGGGGCCAAAATGCGCGTCTTGCCCACCCGCGCCTTTTGCCTATACTCCGCCGCCAATCCGATCCCCGGGAACACACCACGATGAGCAAGAAAGTCAACAAGGTCGTGCTCGCCTATTCGGGCGGGCTGGACACCTCGGTCATCCTGAAGTGGCTGCAGGTCACCTACCAGTGCGAGGTGGTGACGTTTACCGCCGACCTGGGCCAGGGCGACGAGCTGGAGCCGGCGCGCGCCAAGGCCGAGATGCTGGGCGTGAAGCAGATCTTCATCGAGGATCTGCGCGACGAGTTCGTCCGCGACTACGTGTTCCCCATGTTCCGCGCCAACGCCGCCTATGAGGGCGTCTACCTGCTCGGCACCTCGATCGCCCGCCCGCTGATCGCCAAGCGCCAGATCGAGATCGCCCATGAAGTGGGCGCCGACGCGGTCTGCCACGGCGCCACCGGCAAGGGCAACGACCAGGTGCGCTTCGAGCTGGGCTATTACGCGCTCGATCCGGCCATCAAGGTGATCGCGCCGTGGCGCGAATGGGAGCTGACCTCGCGCACCGCGCTGATCAAGTTCGCCGAAGAGAACCAGATTCCGATTCCGCGCGACAAACGCGGCGAGGCGCCGTTCTCGACCGATGCGAACATCCTGCATATCTCGGCCGAGGGTAAGGCGCTCGAGGATCCGTGGGCCGAGCCCGAGGAGTTCGTGTTCTCGCGCACCGTCGCGCCCGAGGACGCGCCCGACAAGCCGACCTATGTGGAGATCGTCTTCGACAAGGGCGATCCCATCGCCGTCGACGGCGTCAGGATGGACCCGGCCGCGCTGCTGACCCGGCTGAACGAGCTCGGCGGCGCCAACGGCATCGGCCGGCTCGACCTGGTCGAGAACCGCTTCGTCGGCATGAAGAGCCGCGGCGTCTACGAGACGCCCGGCGGCACCATCCTGCACGCGGCGCACCGGGGCATCGAGAGCATCACCCTCGACCGCGGCGCGGCGCACCTGAAGGACGAGCTGATGCCGCGCTACGCCGAGCTGATCTACAACGGCTTCTGGTTCAGCCCGGAGCGGAAAATGCTCCAGGCGCTGATCGACCAGAGCCAGGAGAAGGTCGCCGGCACCGTGCGGCTGAAGCTCTACAAGGGCAGCGCGACAGTGGTGGGCCGCAAGTCGCCCAACACGCTCTACTCGCTGCAGCACGTGACCTTCGAGGAAGACGCCGTCTACGACCAGCGCGACGCGGCGGGGTTCATCAAGCTGAACGCCCTGCGGCTGAGATTGCTGGGGCAGCGGGACCAGAAATAAAAACTCGCCGATTCTGCGAGCGTAGCGACGCGGCCCAGCCAGGCCGCCGCACAGCCGTTAACGGCACGGTTGGATCACGTCGCTTCGCTCGCGAAGTCGGCTTGGGGTGATTTTCTAAACCTTCGGCTCCTCAACCCCCGCCTGCCGGCAGGCCGCGATCACCGTGTTGTGCAGCAGCGTCGCGATGGTCATCGGGCCGACGCCGCCGGGGACCGGCGTGATCGCGGCCGCCCGTTCCTTCGCGTCCGAAAAACATACATCGCCGACCACCCGGGTGCCGCCGCCATCCTTGGGGACGCGGTTGATGCCCACGTCGATGACGACGGCGCCGTGCTTGATCCAGCCGCCGCGCACCATTTCGGGCTTGCCGACGGCGGCGACGACGATGTCGGCGCGGCGGCATTCGGCGGGCAGGTCGTCGGTGCGGGAATGGGCCATGGTGACCGTGGCGTTGGCGCGCAGCAGCATCTGGGCGATGGGCTTGCCCACCAGGTTGGAGCGCCCCAGCACGATGGCGCGCTTGCCCGACAGGTCGGCGCCCAGATGGTCCGCGATCAGCATCATGCAGCCCGACGGCGTGCACGGGAACAGGCCGGGCAGGCCGCTCGCCAGTCGTCCGGCGTTGATGACGTGCAGGCCGTCCACGTCCTTGTCCGGGTCGATGGCCTGGGTGACCGGCTGCTCGACCAGCGGCTTCGGCAGGGGAAGCTGCACCAGGATGCCGTGGACGCGCGGATCGGCGTTCAGCTCGCGCACCAGGCCCAGCAGCGTGTCCTGGCTGATGTCGGCGGGACGCTTGAACTCGAACGAGTTCATGCCCGCCTCGATGGTCTGGGCATGCTTGTTGCGCACATAGATCTCGCTGGCCGGGTCGGCGCCCACCAGCACCACGGCGAGGCCGGGCGTCAGGCCGTGATCCGCCTTCAGCGCCGCCACCTGCGTCGCCACCTTGCCCCGCAAAGTGGCCGCGAACGCCTTGCCGTCGATGATCGCCGCTTCAGACACCCTGTTCTCCCGCTCTCGCGTTTATCGTCGCGGCATTCGGGCGCCAAGGCGATCCCGCCTTGGCTGAATGCGCTTATAGTCTTTCCAGCAGGACGGCGATCTCGGCGGGATCGCCGCGCACCAGCACGTCCTTGTTCCGCGACGTCAGCCCGCCGACCACCTCGACCCGGCCGCCGGCCACGCCCAGTGCCTTCGCCAGCAGCTTTTCCAGCGCCGCGTTGGCCTTGCCCTTCTCCGGCACGGCGGTGACCTTCACCGCCAGCACCCGGTTGCCCGCCGCGTCCTCGCGCATACCCTCGATGGCATCGCGCGATGCCATCGGCTTCAGCCGCACCGGCACGATCAGGCCGTCCAGCGCGGCGCGGCCGATCACATGAACAGCGGCAGGATGTCCTTCAGCAGCAGCGCCTGGATCACGTAGATGAGGATGATCAGCACCACGGGCGAGAAGTCGATACCGCCGAAATTGGGCAGGATGCGCCGGATCGGCCGCAACAGGGGCGTGAACAGGCCCTCCAGCGACCGCATGACGCTCGAAACGAACTGGTTGCGCGGATTGACGACGTTGAAGGTGATCAGCCAGCCCATCACCGCCCAGATGATGAGCATCCAGATCAGGACCTGGCCGACCAGATAGATGAGCGTCGCGAGGGCGTTCATGGCTTTTCCCGTCCGTTGTGCGGCAGGTTTAATATCGCCTTGGGCTGCCGCGCAAGTACTGTTAATTGCGTAACCCTCCGCATGTGCGGACGGCGGACGGTCGGCGCTTGACTTTGGGGGCCAGCCGTCACAAGGTGCGCGCCGTTTCGGATGGGGCCGTAGCTCAGTTGGGAGAGCGTCGCGTTCGCAATGCGAAGGTCAGCGGTTCGATCCCGCTCGGCTCCACCAGAAACGCTCCTTCCCGAATCTGTCTTCGATTGTACCGGAGCCGTCTAGATGGGTGGCGCCCCGCCGTCGCGTTCGGTCGCGAGCCGCTCCAGCGCCGCCAGGCCGACGGGCGGGTTGCCCTGAAGGCCGATGAGGAACAGCCGCCGGGCGAGTCCGGACTGGACCCGATCGATCTGGACCCGTTCCCGTTCGATGCGCTTCACCAGCAATGGATCGCTGGTGCCTGACCGAGCCGCTCCGGCTTGGTACCACGCCTTGCCGTGGTTGACGATGGCAACCACCGACAGCATGGCCGGAGAACGAGACCACGGTAGCCAGCGATAGATCCACCGGGATCTAATCGCTGCCCAATTCTCTGTGCGCCTGGGCGGTCGTCTTCAAGACAGCGGCTTCCGCTTCATCGAACGTCTTGTGACAAGTGGCGCTCACCTTGCCACCGGGGTCAATCGTGACGGCCAGATAGGGAAGACCGGCTTCGGGCGGCGTGTAGACCGCAATAATCGGCTCGCTCATTCCGTTGTATCTCCTCGTCGGTTGGGGTGACTGTAAGAGCCTGGCGGCACGAAGTCGACCGCGGCGCAATCACGCGCCGCCCGTGCAGCAGGGCCATGTAATGCGGGGGAGATGATTCACGCCCGATGCGCGAGTCCTGGGCCATCGCGCCCCGCCAGTGTGAAGCGAATTCATGACGCGGGACGTGTTGCCCACGTTGCAAGGCCGGTTCCCTCGGGAGCGGACGAGTGCCATGCTGTCCGCGAGCTTCGACCGCGGGGGCAATCGTGACAGACCAGCAACAGCCGAACCCGACCGGCCTCGATGCGTATAAGCCGGCGGTGATCGCGCGTCTCGTTGAAGAGGTGGGCGTGGCGAAGGCGGCTCTGCCCCTGGTCCAGCTCGTGACGCTCGCGGTACTGGCAGGCGCCTTCATCGCGCTCGGCGGGGCGTTCTACACGGCGGCCCTGGTAGGTTCCGTGCCGGGTTCGGGCGCCGCCAGGCTGTTGGGCGGCGCGGCGTTTTCGCTCGGCCTGATTCTCGTTGTGGTGGGCGGTGCCGAGCTGTTCACCGGCAACGCGCTGATGACAATGGCGGCGGTCGACCGGCGAATCGGCCTGGGGGCGCTGGCCCGCAACTGGCTGATCGTCTACACGGGCAACATGGCGGGCGCGCTGCTCGTGGCCGCGCTGATGGCTGCTACCGGCCTGCTCGACGGCCCGTTGGGCGAGGTTGCCGCGCGCATCGCCGCCGCCAAGATCGCGCTCCCGCCCATCGAGGCGTTCGCGCGCGGCGTGCTGTGCAATGTCCTCGTCTGCCTGGCGATCTGGCTGGCCATCGCCGCCCGCGACGTGGCCGGCAAGATCCTGGCGATACTCTGGCCGATCACGGCGTTCGTGACCCTCGGCCTCGAGCACTCCGTTGCCAACATGTACCTGATTCCGCAGGGCTGGGCGGCCGGGTTGCCCCCCAGCGCGGCGGACTTCGCCGCCAATCTGCTGCCTGTCACGCTCGGCAATATCGTCGGCGGCGGCGGGGGCGTGGCGCTGGCTTACTGGCTGGCCTACCGTCCGGGCCGCGGCATGCGGCCTTGATTTGGGCCGGCCGCGGCACCGTGGTGTTCAGGCCGGCCAGCGCAGGTGGAGATTCTTCATCGTCCTCAGCTGGCCACTCTCGTAGAGCGGCGTCGTGCCGGGGACCAGCCCGAACTCCGGGATGCGGCGCAGGAATTCCTCCACCGTCACCTTGATCTCCAGCCGGGCGAGATGCTCGCCCAGGCAGCGGTGCGGGCCGACGCCGAAGGTGGTGTGGACGATCTGGCCGCGCCTGGGATCGAACTTGCCCGGCTGGTCGCACGCTGCTGGATCACGGCCGGCGGCGGCGAAGTTGAGCGCCACCCGGTCGCCCGGCTTCAACGCCACGCCCGCCACCTCGGTCGCGGCGCGCACCGTCCGCGCGGCGGCCACCACGGGCGGATAGAGGCGGATGGTCTCCTCGACCACCGCGTCGATCAGGCCGGGATCGGCGCGCAGGGCGTCTCGCGTTTCGGGATGGGTCGCCAGGTGATGGATGGCGCCCGACATCACATGGGTCGTCGTCGCCAGCCCGCCGAACACCACGTCGAGGATGACGTAGACTTTGTCCTCCCACGGGCACGGCGCGCCGTCCTTGTCGACACCGGCGACGATCAGATCGACCAGGTCGCCCTTGGGCGGCTGCTCGCGCCGGCTTCGCAGGAAGGTTTCAAGATAGGCGTGGACTCGGCCGAAGGCGGGCCCGCGTTCCTCCAGCGGGCCGAACGAGAAGATGTCGATGTCCTGGAACAGCGCCGGCAGGTCGGCGACCGGCACCGGCAGAATGCGCTCGAACAGGATGCGGCCGGGCAGGATGGCGGCATAGTCGGCGATGAACTCGCACGCGCCCTTCGGCGCCATGGTGTCGATCAACTCCCGGGCGCAGCCGCGCGCGAAATCCTCCAGGCCGGTGACGTTGTCGCGGCTGAAATACGGGTTGAGCACCTGCCGCCAGGTGTTGTGATAGGGCGGGTCGGAGTCCTCCGGCAGGATCGGGATCGAGCCCTCCGGCGCGTTCAGCATCCAGCCGTCGGTGCTGGAGAAGGCGCGCCAGTCGCGGGCGCAGCGGCGCACGTCCTCGTGCCGGTTGATGACGAAATACCCGCTGCCGTCTCGGCTGCGCGCCACCGGGCAGGCGGCCAGCAGATCGTCGAGCGTCTCCTCGAATCGCTCGCTGAGCAGCGGATCCTCCATGTGGAAGTCCGCGTAAAGGCGCTGCGCGATAGGTTTTTCGGCCATGGCGTCGTTCTCCCCCGTTGCAGCGAGGATAGCGGAG
>JBKJNE010000470.1:0-3442 GCA_046596015.1 Alphaproteobacteria bacterium | reverse complement strand
CGTCGGAGCCACAGCCGCAGACGACGCGGTCGATCTCGACGTCGTGCCGGCGGGCGATGGCCTCGCGCAGCAGGTGCGCGCCGCCATCGGGATAGCGGTGGATGACGGCCTCGGTCTTGCGATAGGCCTCGATGGCCTTCGGGCTGGGGCCGAGCGCGGCCTCGTTCGACGACATCTTGCCGACGTAGCTGGTGTCCTTGGACTTGCCGCCCTGGTACGGCTCGATGGCGAGCACGCCGGGGCGCGGAACGGGTCCGGTCATGATGATTTAGCCTTTGATCGGGTTGGCGTAGCCGCCGATGACGGCGGCGCTGCGTGCGCCATGCGCGGCGCGGGCGGCTTCCAGCGCGCCGTCACCCGTCCGGTGGAAGCCGGGGATGGCGACCAGCGCCGTGTCGCTATGTCGCGCCAGTACCTGCGAGCTGTTGTCGCGGGCGCCTTCGAGGACCGCCAAGGTGGTCTCGTCGCCGCTGTCCTCGCGGGCATTGGCCACGGCGAAGGCGATCACGCCATTGTTCACGAAAAAGGGCAGGCGCGCGAAGATCTGCAGGCCTGCCCCGGTGCATTCGGTCGATGTCAGGCTGCGCCACCAGGATTCGCCGGCAGGATCGAACGCGAAAACGCCGATGGCGCCCGGTGTGGCCGCCAGGTGCGCGAGCGCGCCTGCCGCGTCCGGCTGCGGCGTGAAGCGGGTGTTGACGCCGAAATGGGCGCGCGCCAGGTCCCATACCGCGATGCGGTTCTGGCCGCCCCAGACGGCGACCTCGATGGGCGACTGGCGGTTGAGGAACGCGGTCATCATCTCGCGCCACATATGGGCGACGACCGGGAACGGAATGTTGCCCTGATGCTGGTCCTTCAGCCGGCGCAGGATGCGCGCCTCGCGGCCGGGACGCAGGCGCGGCGCGTCGGGCGCGGCGCCGTTCTTGGCGGCGACCACCAGCTCGCCCAGCCTGGCGCGTTCCATCAGCAGCGCGTGGATCTGGTCATCCACCGCATCGATC
The DNA here is from genome assembly GCA_046596015.1 of Alphaproteobacteria bacterium. GTDB lineage: Bacteria > Pseudomonadota > Alphaproteobacteria > SMXS01 > SMXS01 > RI-34. The sequence continues at coordinate 2,438 of JBKJNE010000470.1, read as the reverse complement.
TTCTCGCGTATCTGTTCCAGCGACGGCTGGGACATGGCGGGCAGCCCCTGATTTCGGAAGCGCCATTACTAGTCGGCACCCCCCCGAAAATCAAAGAAAACATTGACACTCCAAAGCACCGCACCCTAGCTAGTTCGCCGTCCGGACCTATGTGAACCGGCCAGACACCAAGGCGCCGCCAGACCCATGAACTCGATTGCCCTGCCGCACCCCAACTATGTGGAAGCGCGGCGACAGCACGGACAGGACGACGACCCGCGCGGCAGCGTGCTGCGGCTGGGCGCCGTGCCGTTCCGGCTGATGTCGGGTGCCGAGCTGCCCGAGGTGACGGTCGCCTACCAGACCTATGGCGCGCTGAATGCCAACAAGTCGAATGCGGTGCTGGTGTGTCATGCGCTGACCGGCGACCAGCATGTCGCCAATCCGCACCCGATCACCGGCAAGGAAGGCTGGTGGGAAAGCGCCGTCGGCCCCGGCAGGATCATCGACACCAACCGCTTCTTCGTGATCTGCGCCAACGTGCTGGGCGGCTGCCTGGGCACCACGGGCCCGAAAGAGATCAACCCGGCGACGGGCCGCGAATGGGGCATCGATTTCCCGGTCATCACCATCGGCGACATGGTGCGGCTGCAGGCCGCGTTTCTCGACCAGCTCGGCATCCCCGACCTGTTCTGCGTCATCGGCGGCTCCATGGGCGGCATGCAGGTGCTGGACTGGGCGGCGCGCTTCCCGGAGCGGGTGTTCTCGGCCATCCCGATCGCGACGACGGCGCGCCATTCATCACAGAACATCGCCTTCGACGAGGTGGGCCGCCAGGCGATCATGGCCGACCCGGAATGGCGCGGCGGCGCCTATTATGGCTGGCCGGGGCCCAAGGCTGGGCTGTCGGTGGCGCGCATGGCCGCGCACATCACCTACCTGTCCGAGGCGGGACTGCACCAGAAGTTCGGCCGCAAGCTGCAGGACCGCGACGCGCTGACCTTCGGCTTCGAAGCGGATTTCCAGATCGAGAGTTATCTGCGCCACCAAGGCAGCACCTTCGTCGACCGGTTCGACGCCAACTCCTATCTCTACATCACCCGCGCCATGGACTATTTCGACCTGGCGGCGGACTATGGCGGGCTGCTGGCCAACGCTTTCAAGGGCACCAAGGCCCGGTTCTGCGTCGCCTCGTTCACCAGCGACTGGCTGTATCCGACGGCCGAGAGCCGCGCCATCGTGCACGCGCTCAACGCCGTCGCCGCGGCGGTGAGCTTCGTCGAGTTCGAAACCGACAAGGGCCACGACGCCTTCCTGCTCGACGTGCCCGAATTCTACGACGTGCTGCGCGGCTTCATTGGCGCGGCGGCCGAGAAACGGGGGCTGTAGGTGGCGACGCGCGAGGCCGACATCCGCGCGCGGGACGTCCGCGTCGACCTGCTGGAGATCGGCCGGATGATCGAGCCGGGTAGCCGGGTGCTCGACATCGGCTGCGGCGACGGCGACCTGCTCTATCACCTGGTCCATGACCGGCGCGTCGACGCGCGCGGCATGGAGCTGACCCGCGAGGGCGTGAACGCCTGCGTGGCGCGCGGCCTGTCGGTGGTGCAGGGGGATGCGGACCGGGACCTGGTCGACTATCCGACCGGCGCGTTCGACTACGCGGTGCTGAGCCAGACTCTGCAGGCCATGCGCGACACCCGCGCCGGGCTGGAGCAGATGCTGCGCATCGGCAAGCGCGCCATCGTGTCGTTTCCCAATTTCGGCTACTGGCGGGTGCGGATGCAGCTGCTGTTCAAGGGCCGCATGCCAGATACCGAGACGCTGGAATATCCCTGGTACAACACGCCCAACATCCATCTGTGCACGATCCGCGACTTCATCGAGCTGTGCGAGGAGCTGGGCATCACCATCGAGCGGTTCCTTGCCATCGACGCAGGCGGCAAACGCTCGCGCCGGGTCCATTCCACCCGCCGCGCCAACCTGATGGCCGAGCAGGCGCTGTTCCTGCTGGCGTTCAACGGCGAGCGCGACGCCTCGGGCACGCCGGTCTACCGATGAGCATCGACGCCGTCTTCATCGACCTGGACGGCACCCTGACCGACCCCAAGCCCGGCATCACGGGCTGCATCCGGCATGCGCAGGACAAGCTCGGCCTGCCGGTGTCGCACGCCGACGAGCTGACCTGGTGCATCGGCCCACCCATGCAGGAAAGCCTGCGCACGCTCGCCGGCAGCGACGAGGGCGGCGCGCTGATGCTGAGGCATTACCGCGAACGCTATGCCGAGGTCGGCCTGTTCGAGAACAGCGTTTATCCGGGCATCCCGGAAGCGCTGATGGCGCTACGCGTTTCCGGTCCCCGCCTCTATGTGGCGACGAGCAAGGCGAGGGTCTACGCGGAGCGCATCCTCGACCACTTCAACCTTGCCTGCTATTTCGATCGCATCTTCGGCTCGGAG
>JBKJNE010000405.1:0-9035 GCA_046596015.1 Alphaproteobacteria bacterium | reverse complement strand
GTCGCCGATATTGAATAGAATCATCGCCTGGGCGGCGTTCAGATCCCGAATTTCGTGCCGGTCGATCTCGGCCTTGATGACGTCAAGGCATCGACGATGCAGGCGTTCGATCAGCCCGATCAGATCAGCATAGGCATCAGTCACGAAAGCTATCCCCTATTGGCCGCTCAAAGGCGTACAGAGAATGCAGTTCTTTGCATGTTCCGCGCAACTCTACAATAGTCACGCTCCGGGGTTGCCCGGGGTCGCGGACCGGCATGGCGGGGTTGGGCGAATTCAGGACGACATCCGTTTGCGCATGTCGCCGGTGAACGTTTCGATGCGGCTGGTCCCCGTGCGTTTGGCCTCGTAAAGCAGCTTGTCCGCCGAGCGGAGGATCTCGCGCAGGTTCATGTCGGAGGTCATCGCCGAGACGCCGCTGCTGAATGTCAGGCAGATGGTGAGATCCTCGCGCTCGATTCCCAGCGACCGGCTCATGTCGGCGATCCGCTCCAGCGGAATGGCGGCCTCCACGACGGTCGTTCCGGGCATCAGGATGGCGAACTCGTCACCGCCGATGCGCGCGACCACATCCACCTCCCGAAGCGTCTGGCTCATCGTCTTGACGAATTGGCGCAGGACCTCGTCGCCGACCAGATGGCCGAAGGTGTCGTTGATGCCCTTGAAGCCGTCGATGTCGATGATCGCCAGCGCTGCCGGGTTGCCGAAGCGCGCCGTGCGGCGGAGCTCCGCCTGGGCGATGGATTCGAAGCGCCGCACGTTGACGGCGCCGGTCAGCGGATCGGTCTCGGCCAGCCGGCGCAGCTTGTTCTCGGTGCGCTTGAATTCGGTGATGTCGATCAGGATGCCGAGCACGTCCGCCGCCGTGCCGTGCCGTCCCGGAAGCGGCCTGCCGGCCATCTTGACGTAGCGGACGCTGCCGTCGGCGCGCACGATCCGCGCGTCCATGTGGAACTCTTCGCGTGACTCGGCGGCGGCGCGCAGGTGCTCCTCGATCATGGCGCGGTCGTCCGCATGCAGGTAAGCGAGCGCGTCGCGCCGCGGGACCATGCCGCCGTCGGCGCGACGGCCATGGACCCGATAGATCTGCGGCGACCAGTCGAAGCTGTCGGACTCCGCATGGAGCTGCCAATAGCCGACTTGGCCCGTCTCCTCGATCATCGCGATCAGATCGGAAAGCTTTTCATGGCTCAGCTCGATCACTGCTGTCCTCTTGTCGGCCTGCGGAGCCGGGCACCGGCTCCTTGCTGTCGATGCATCGCTCCAGGCGGCCCGTCAATATGCTGCCGCGACCGATGTCGCGATGGTCGTGTCAATGCGGTGGAGCCCCCCCGGCTTGAACGGTGTCAGTATACAACTGGATGGGCACAAAACCGAACATTTTTGACGCAGCGCCGATCGATGCCGCCGTAGTCGCCACGGCATTTCCGACAATCCGGCGAACGGTCCGTAACAGGGAGCAGGCGTTTCCAGACGGCGGAAAGTTCATTTCATCCGAGCGAAATCTGCGCCAGTCAGGCCGCTTGCGGGAGGTCGCGAATTAATACCGAAGATTTGAAATATTCTATGGCGAGGAGGAGAAGTAGCTGATCCGGCAGGCGCCGCAGCGGGGAATTTCATGTTTTGAGAATCCGGGCACAGCGGGTACGATGCCGACCAGTGACACGCTTGCCGAAATTTCTGACGCAAGTCGGGGGCCGGTAGAACAATTTGGCAAGGGGGGCCGTCCGGGTGGGCGATAAAACGCTCGTGGTTATCGATGATGACGATCTTGTGGGCCAACTCGTGGTCGAGGCGGCGCATCAGGTCGGTTTTTCTGCGCTCGCGGTACAGGATTTCGAGGCTCTCAAGGTTCAGGTGGATTTGGCCGAGCCCGACGTGATGGTCCTCGATCTGGTGCTGCCCAACGTGGACGGCATCCAGGTTCTGCGGTTCCTCGCCGACCGCGGCTGCAAGGCGAAGATCTGGCTGCTCAGCGGTTTCGATCCCAAGGTGGTGCAGACCGCCGAGCGTCTCGGCGTGTCGCTGGGCCTCAACATCGTCGGCGCGCTCAACAAACCCGTTTCGGTCACCACGCTGAAGGAGGAATTGCGCAAGCAGCTCCGTGAATCCGGCGATTTCAGTGTCCACGAGCTCGAGCAGGCGATCTCCGACGACCATCTGTTCGTGCATTATCAACCCAAGGTCCGGCTGGCCGGCGAGCGCGACGCGGGCGCCGAGGTGCTCACCCTCACCATCGACGACACGCCGTTCGAGGTGGTGGGGTTCGAGGCGCTGGCCCGCTGGCGCAATCCGCACGGCGCCATGGTCTCGCCGGTGAAGTTCATCCCCGTGGCCGAGCATTCGCGGATGATGGAGCCGCTGACCCAGTCGGTGTTCCGGCAGGTGATCGAGGCGCTGTCCCTGTGGAAGGCGCGCGGCGTGCGGCTCAACGTGGCCGTCAACATCTCGCCGTCCACGCTCGCCGACCTGGACCTGCCCGACCGGCTGGCCGACAAGGCCTACGCGGTCGGCGTGTCGCCCGACCAGATGATCCTGGAGATCACCGAGAATTCGGCGGTCACCGAGGACCCGCACTTCATGGATGTGCTGAGCCGCTTCCGGCTGAAAGGCTTTGGCCTGTCGCTCGACGACTTCGGCACCGGCTTCTCGTCGCTGATCCAGATCTACCGCATGCCGTTCACCGAACTGAAGATCGACCGCTCGTTCGTCAGCGAGATGGACCGGAACGAGGAGGCCTTCACCATCGTCCGGTCGATCGTCGACCTGGGACACAATCTGGGCATGAAGGTGTGCGCCGAGGGCGTCGAGACCCGGGCGTCGGCCAACACGCTGATGACCCTCGGCTGCGACTACGCGCAGGGCTTCTATTTCAGCCGTCCGGTGGCACTGCCCGACATCATGCGCCGTATCGGCACTGCCTCGGCGCTGGATGTCTCCCGCCGTTTATCATAGCGGCCGCCCGGGCAACGTGGACATGAACATGGGCGCTTGGGGGCGGAAACCATGAAACGGCGGGGCCTTCTGGAAAAGGTGCTGCCCCCGGTCGCGGCCTATTGGAACCTCGCCGAGGAGGCATCCAGTTCGCGCCAGCTCGCGCAGGCGCTGATCAGACATACCCCGGCCTCGATCGCCGTCGTCGACAGGGACATCCGGTTCCTGGGGGTCAGCGACCGCTGGCGCCGGGAATACGGCCTGGGCGACCGGGACGTGATCGGCGAGAGGCTCTACGAGGTGATGCCCGATACCGAGGCGCTGTGGCAGGACGTCCACGTCCGCTGCCTCGCCGGCGAGACCCTGGGATCCGAGGACGTGTTCCTGCGCGCCGACGGCCGGCGCGAGAGGCTGCGCTGGGAAGTCCAGCCGTTGCGCGCGCCGGATGGCGACGTCGCCGGGCTGGTGATGATCACCGAGGTGGTCACCCAGCAGCGCAATATGGAGGAGGAGGCGCGCATCCGCCACGCGGCCATGGCCTCGGCGCTCAGCCCGCTCGCCATGTTCGACCTGCAGGGCGTCGTCACCTACGCCAACGCGGCATTCGCCGACATGCTCGGCTACGGCGACCCCGAGAACCTGACCGGCCAGCGCGCCGAGGCGCTATGGGGCAAGCCGGGCGAGGCGGCGCGCATCTGGCAGACGCTGATCGACACCGGCCGCTGGATCGGCGTCACCAACGCGATGCGGCTCGACGGCTCGGTGCGCGTGGTGCAGGTGTCGGCCAGCCTGGTGCGCGCCCCCGAGGGCACGCCGATCGGCGCCATCGCGTCGTGCGTCGACATCACCGCCCAGCGCGAGGCCGAGAAGGCCCTGGGCGAAAGCCAGCGGCGGCTTGTCACGCTGATGGACAATCTGCCGGGCGGCTTCGCCTTCCGCTGCCGGCACGATCCGTTCTGGACCATGGAGATCGTCTCCAAGGGCTGCTTCGAGGTGCTGGGCTATCCGCCCGAGGCGCTGATCGAGAACCGCATGGTCGCCTTCGCCACCATGATCCATCCCGAGGACGAGAAGCGGATGCGCCGCGAAATCCTCGAGGCGATCAATCTGGGCCGGCCGTTCCAGGTCAGTTTCCGCGTCATCACCCGCAAGGGCGACGTAAAGTGGCTGATGCAGCAGGGCACGCCGCAGATCACCGGCAGGTCTGCGGTGCAGGCGTTGGAAGGCGTGGTCATCGACATCACCGACCGGGTCGTCGCCACCGAGGACCTGCACCGCGAGAAGGCCCGCGCCGAGCAGTATCTCGACGTCGCCGCCTCGGTCATCCTGGCGATGGACAGGCAGGGCAAGGTGACGCGGTTCAACCGCAAGGGCACCGAGGTCACCGGCTTCTCCGAGGAGGAGCTGATCGGCCAGAACTGGTTCGACACGCTGGTCGATCCGGCCGACCGGCAGGAGGCCAAGCGCGCCTTCGCCGAGATCGTCGCCGGCGACGGCGAGGAGAAGCCGTATTTCGAGAACACCATCCGCGGCCAAAGCGGCCAGCGCCGAGTGATCGGCTGGAGCCTGGCGCGCATCCGCGACCAGAGCGGCTACGTGGTCGGCGTGCTCGGGTCCGGCGAGGACCTGACCGAACAGCGCGAGATCGAGCGCCAGCTGCTGCAGGCCCAGAAGATGCAGGCGGTGGGCGAACTCACCGGCGGCCTGGCCCACGATTTCAACAACCTGCTGATGGCGGTGCAGGGCAACATCGAGTTCCTGCGCGAGGCGGTGTCGAACGATCCGGCGGTGGAACGCTACGTGGCCGCCGCGCTCAAGGCGGTCGGGCGCGGCGCCGAGTTGACCCAGCGGCTGCTGGCGTTCTCGCGCAAGCAGTTGCTGCGGCCCGAATCCACGTCGATCAACCGGCTGGTCGCCGACATGACCGAGCTGCTGACCCGGACGCTGGGCCCGCATATCCGCATCGACAACGAGCTGGCGCCCGATGTGTGGGACGCGCTGATCGACCCGGCCCAGCTCGAGAACGCGCTGCTCAACCTGGCGATCAACGCGCGCGACGCCATGAAGGAAGGCGGTACGTTGTCGATCATGACGTCGAACGAGACCCTGCACGACATCGCCGCCATGCGGCACCCGACGCTTTCCCCCGGCGACTACGTCGTGATTACCGTGCGCGATACCGGCACGGGCATGGCGCCCGAGGTGCTCGACCGCGCGTTCGAGCCGTTCTTCACCACCAAGGATTCCACCCGCGGCAGCGGCCTCGGCCTGTCCATGGTCTACGGCTTCGTCAAGCAGTCGGGCGGCCATATCGAGATCAGGAGCGAGATCGGCCAGGGCACGTCCGTGCTGCTCCACCTGCCGCGGGCGATCCACGCGGTCTCCCGCGCGCTGGAGGACGAGGACTCCGGCACCACCGTCATCCAGGGCGACGGCGAGACCATCCTGGTGGTCGAGGATGACGACGAGGTGCGCATCGTCATCGTCGGCACTCTCAAGGCGCTGGGCTACGTGGTGCGCCAGGCGCCGAGCGCCGGCGAGGCCCAGGCCATGCTGGACGAAGGCCTGCGGCCGCACCTGCTGCTGACCGACGTGCTGCAGCCCCACGGCAAGGACGGCATCCAGTTCGCCCAGGAGGTGCATGAGGCGTTCCCCCAGTGCGCCATCCTGCTGATGTCCGGCTATACCGAGGACGCCATGGAGCGCAACAAGAAGCTGGAAAAGCCCTTCGCCCTGCTGCGCAAGCCGTTCGGCAAGGCCGAGCTGTCGCGCCAGCTCCGCGTCCAGCTCGACGCCCGGGTCGAGACCATCCACCGCGCCAGCGCCTGATCTGGACTCTTTTAGTTTGAAGCGCCTGCATCGTCGCCGCTAAGCTGCGCGCCTACCGGTTGGGAACAGGGGAGGATCGGGTCGGTGACCACGGGTATTACTGCGTTCGGCGCCTACATTCCGCGGCTGCGCCTCAACCGCGCCAGCATTGCGGCGGCGCACAAATGGGCCATGCCCGGCCTGCGCGGCATGGCCAGGGGCGAACGCTCCATGTGCAACTGGGACGAGGACGCCATCACCATGGCGGTCGAAGCCGCGCGCGACTGCCTGACCGGCCGCGAGCGGTCGGACATCGGCGGCGGGTTCTTCGCCTCGACGACCCTGCCGTTCCTCGACCGGCAGAACGCCGGCGTCATCAGCGCCGCCCTCAACCTCGAGCATGGTATTTCGTCGCTCGACATCGCCGGCTCCCAGCGCGCCGGCACCTCGGCGCTGATCACGGCGCTCAGGAGCGCGGGCGAGGGCGACACGCTGCTCGCCGCCGCCGATGCGCGCAAGGCCAGGCCGGCCAGCTCGGGCGAGATGCAGTTCGGCCATGGCGCCGCGGCGCTTACGGTTGGGGTCAAGGATGTCATCGCAAAAATGATCGGCAGCTACACGGTCACCACCGACTTCGTCGACCATTTCCGCGGCGAAGGCCAGGAATTCGACTATGGCTGGGAAGAGCGCTGGATCCGCGAGGAAGGCTACTCGAAGATCGTGCCCCAGGCGGTCAAGGCGCTGCTGGCGAAAACCGGCGTCGAGGGCGCGAGGATTTCCCGTTTCGTCATGCCCTGCACCATGAAGGGCATCCCCGAGAAGATCGCGAAGGACTTCGGCATCCCGGCCGAGGCCGTCGCCGACGGCATGGGCGAGGTCTGCGGCGACACCGGCGCGGCACACGCGTTGCTGATGCTGGTCGCGGCGCTCGAGAAGGCCAAGCCCGGCGACCTGATCCTGGTCGCGTCGTTCGGCCAGGGCGCCGACACCATCCTGCTGGAAGTGACCGACGCGATCACCAGGCTGCCGAAGCGGCAGGGCGTTTCGGGTGCGCTGGCGCGGGGCCGCAAGGAAGAGGACTACATGAAGTTCCTCTCCTTCCAGGACAATGTGAAGCTGGACTGGGGCATGCGCGGCGAGGTCGACAACAAGACCGCGCTGTCGAGCGAGTACCGCAACAAGGACATGGTCACCGGCTTCACCGGCGGCAAATGCACGGTCTGCGGCACGGTGCAGTTCCCGCGCACCCATTACTGTGTCAACCCGAACTGCCAGGCGCTCGATACCCAGGAGCCCTATTCGTTTGCCGACAGCCCGGCGCGGGTTATGTCATTCACGGCGGACTGGCTGTCCTACAATCCCAGCCCGCCGTTCTTCTACGGCCAGGTGCAGTTCGAAACCGGCGGCAGGGTGCTGATGGGTTTCACCGATACGGACGCGGGACAGATCGAGGTCGGCTCGCCGCTGAAGATGATGTTCCGCATCAAGGACTACGATCACGACCGGGGTTACCGCCGCTATTTCTGGAAGGCGGCGCCGGTTTCAACAGGCAAGGAGGCCTGAACATGGCACGGGGAATTCGCGACAAGGTCGCCATCATCGGCATGGGCTGCAGCAAGTTCGGCGAGCGCTGGGACGCGAACGCCGAGGATCTGATCGTCGAGGCGTTCAACGAGGCGCTGACCGACGCCGGCATCGAGAAGAACCAGATCGAGGCGGCCTGGTTCGGCACCGCCTTCGACCGGGTGCATGTGGGCGCCTCGGCGCTGCCGCTGTCGACGGCGCTGCGGCTGTCCAGCATCCCGGTGACCCGCGTCGAGAACATGTGCGCGACGGGCACCGAGGCGCTGCGCGGCGCCACCTACGCGGTCGCCTCGGGCGCCTGCGACATCGCGCTGGCGCTGGGCGTCGAGAAGCTGAAGGACACCGGCTATGGTGGCCTTCCGGCCGGCTCGCGCGGTCCGCTGCCCGATTTGTGGGTGCCGAACGGCTCGGCACCAGGCAACTTCGCCCAGCTCGCCACCGCCTACTCCGCGAAGCACGGCGTCTCGGCCAAGGACCTCAAGGAGGCCATCGGCCACGTCTCGTGGAAGAGCCACCAGAACGGCGCCAAGAACGCCAAGGCGCATCTGCAGAAGCCGGTGCCCATGGAAACCATCCTGGGCGCGCAGATGATCGCCGAGCCGCTGGGCCTGTTCGACTGCTGCGGCGTCAGCGACGGCTCGGCCTGCGCCATCGTCACCACGCCCGAGATCGCCAAGGCGCTGGGCAAGACCGACATCGTCTCCATCAAGGCGCTGCAATTGTGCCTGTCGGACGGCGTCGAGAGCACCTTCAACACCTGGGACGGCAGCCATTTCGCCACCACCCGCGTGGCGGCGAAGAAGGCCTACGAGGAAGCCGGCATCAAGGATCCGCGCAAGGAACTCAGCATGATCGAGGTGCATGACTGCTTCTCGATCACCGAGCTGGTGACCATGGAGGACCTGTACATCTCGGCCGAAGGCCAGGCGGTGAAGGACGTCATGGACGGCTTCTACGACGCCGACGGCCCGATGCCGTGCCAGATCGACGGCGGCTTGAAGTGCTTCGGCCACCCGATCGGCGCCTCGGGCCTGCGCATGGTCTACGAGGTCTATCTCCAGCTACTGGGCCGCGCCGGCCCCCGCCAGCTGAAGAACCCGACTTTCGGCCTGACCCACAATTTGGGCGGCGCGCCGCACTCGAACGTCTCGGCGATCGCGGTGATCGGCCGGTATAACTGATCGGCATTGGGGCCGCCGCGTTATCGCGACAGCCCCAATGCCGGTATAACTGATCGGCATTGGGGCTGTCGCGATAACGCGGCGGCCCCAGGCATTCACCCATATGTCTTTCTGGGTCTACATCTTGAGGTGCAGCGACGGTTCGTATTACACCGGGCAGACAGACAATATCGAGAAGCGGCTCGCTGAACATCAGAACGGCATCAAGTGCGTCTACACGCGTCGGCGAAGGCCGGTCGAGCTGGTCTTCACCGAGTATTTTGCTACGCGAGAGGAAGCCCGCGATGCCGAGAGGCGGATCAAGGGCTGGTCACGGCTGAAGAAAGAAGCGCTCATCCGGCGCGACTGGGACGAACTGGTGAGGTTATCGAACCTGAAGGTAGAGTCGCTTCCCCGGTTCGCTCGACGGGTTGAAGACGATGGCTTGTGCAACACTCAAACTTGACCGTGTCCCTGAGCTTGTCGAAGGGCCTGCATGAGCTTTCGTGCAAGGCCCTTCGACAAGCTCAGGGACACGGTGAATATTAT
>JBKJNE010000201.1:0-7537 GCA_046596015.1 Alphaproteobacteria bacterium | reverse complement strand
CCGTTTGCCGCGAGGGACTACGTCGCCAGCGGTTACATGTCCCGCGCGGCGGCCGCGATCGACTTCACGATGTTATGATAACCGGTGCAGCGGCAGATGTTGCCTTCCAGCTCCGCGCGGATGGTCTCCTCGGACAGGCTGGTGCCCTTGTTCCGCTCGGCGATGCCGATGCCGGCCATGATCATGCCGGGCGTGCAGAAGCCGCACTGCAGTCCGTGATTCTCCTGGAAGGCCGCCTGCATGGGATGCAGGTTGCCGGGCTGGCCGATGCCCTCGATGGTGACCACCTGATGGCCTTCCGCCTGCACCGCCAGGATGGTGCAGGCCTTGATCGGCTTGCCGTCGAAATGCACCGTACAGGCGCCGCACTGGCTGGTGTCGCAGCCCACATGGGTGCCGGTGAGCCCGAGAGTCTCACGCACGAACTCCACCAGCAGCGTGTTCGGCTGCACATCGCCCGATACGGGCTTGCCGTTCACCGTCGTCGTTACCTTGACCGTCATATCGTCCCCGAATTCCCTGAGAAAGTCCCCGAATCCCCGTCACGTTACCAGAAAGTATATCACCAGAATCGCGGCGATCACGAGGATGCCGATGGTGATCGGCGACGCCCAGCTTTTCTTCGCCGCGGGCGGCGCCGGGACCGCCGGAGCGACCTCGGCAACCGGCGCCGACTGCGACTGCGACTGGGATTGAACCTGCGGCGCGGCGCCGACGATCTGTGTGAAGGTGCCGAAGAACTCGTCGGCCATCTTCTTGATGGTGCCTGCCACCAGCCGCGCGCCGACCTGCGCCAGCTTGCCGCCGACCTGCGCCTCGACCTTGTAGGTCAGCAGGGTGCCGTCGCCGTCGTCCGCCAGCGCGACCCTGGCGGTGCCCTTGGCGAAGCCGGCGACGCCGCCCTTGCCTTCGCCGCGGATGGTGTAGCCGTTGGGCGGGTCGATGTCCTCGAGCGTCACGTCGCCGGTGAACCTGGCGCTGACCGGGCCGACCTTCGCCTGGACCACTGCCGACATGGCCGTATCCGACGTTTTCTGGATCGATTCACAGCCCGGAATGCAGCGCCCTAGCGTCTCTGGATCGTTGAGCGCTTCCCACACCCGTTGGCGCGGGGCCGGGATGCGGTATTCGCCGTTCATATCCATGTCGGGATGCTCTCCAATGACACGCGCAAGGCTGCCTCGCGCCGCGCTTGTGGGAAACTAGAGCCTTGGAGATTGATGTCCAAGACTTTTGTTTTATGTCCTGCAACGCCGCCGCACATGCACCGTGCAGTCATGTATGAGGGCAAAAGTTCAATACAGTCATGCGCATGGCTCGGCATGTTTTGCTGGTCGAGCGCGCCGGAAAAAGCTACATTCTCGTCAGATTGTCTTTTTTAGACAGTCCTGACGGATTTGTTTGGATGGAGGACCCAGGTGCCAGTGATGAGACGAGCCCGCCGGCGCGACCTTAATCTGGATAGTGGTCAGTCGGCCGCCCTGGGGTGGCAGGCGCAGAAGAGCGCCGCGACCCAGCGCCGTGTCCTCGAAGCCGCGATCGCCTGTTTCGTCGAGGTGGGTTACGCCCGGACGACGACGACGCTGATCGCCGACCGCGCCGGCCTGTCGCGCGGCGCCATGCTGCACCACTTCCCCTCGAAAGCCGAGGTGGTCAAGGCGGCGATCGACTATCTGCACACCAAACGTCTGCGGGCCTTCCGCAAGGCAATCGCGGCGATCCAGCCGGGCAACGACCAATTGCGGTCGGCGCTGCGGGCCTATTGGGCGCACGTCACCCACCCGCTGTTCTTCGCCTTCGTCGAGCTGAAGGTAACCGGCCGCACCGATCCGGAACTGGCCGAGATCCTCGACCCGGCCCAGGCCGCGTTCGACGAGGAGTGGACCGACACGGCCCGCGAGCTGTTCCCCGACTGGCGTGATGATCCGGAAGGTCTCGAGACCGCCCTTGACCTGCTGCAATATGTGCTGGACGGCATGGCCCTCAACCTGGGTGACGGCCGTCCGAACGTACACAGCGAGCGGATGCTCGATTATCTGGATACCCGGCTGCGTGAACTGCGCCCGGTCGTGTCCAACCGCGCCGCCGAATAACCGCCTCTCAGCGGGTCAGACGCCGGCCGAGTCGATTGCCTGGGCTCGCTTCCAGGCGGGCCGTTGCATGCAGCGTTCCAGGTAATCGACGAACACCGGCCGCTTGTCGATGATGCTGAACTGGTTGACGCCGAAGTTCAGGTCCGTCCCGATCATCACGTCGGCGGCGCTGAACCGGTCGCCCAGCAGCCACGGCCCGCCCCTCAGCCAATCCTCGAGCACGCCCATCACCCGGTCGAAGCTGCCCCATCCCGCCTGCAGGGTCGGGATCTGCAGGTTACCGAACTTTTCGGCGAACGCGCCTTCGACGCAGCCGGCGGCGAAGAACAGGGCGTGCAGATAGCGGGCGCGCTGCGGGCTGCCAACCGGTGGCGCCAGGTCCGCGCCGGCCGCCTTCTCGGCCATGTAGGCACAGATGGCGCCGGACTCGGCCAGGCTGACGTCACCATCGGACAGCGCCGGAACCTTCATCATCGGGTTGATCTTCGCATAGTCGGCGTTGGACTGGCCGCCGGAGCGAATGTCGACCAGCACGCGCTCGTAAGGCAGCCCGGCTTCCTCCATCATCCACAGCGCCCGCATCGCGCGGCTCTGGGGAGCCCAATAGAGCTTCAGCATCGCGTTTTCCCTTCTTCCTTGCCCAATGGAACATAACAGGAACAAATATCCCTGTCATCTCGCGCATCGATCAGGCCGTGGGTCAGTGATCCGTTCAGTAGTCCCTGTCGCCAATATCGCAGCGAACGATCCGGTAGCCCAGATCCAGCGCATCGAGAGCCAGAAGATGGCCGTTACGCTCGGCCCAGCGCCCGCTGGAAAGGTCGGCGCGAAGCCTTGCCAGGCCGGCGTCGGCGTCGATCCGCGCGAAGCTGGACATGGCGCTCCGCACGTCGGCGCTGAGATAGGATTCCGGCCTGCGCCAGTAAGCGCAGAGGAAGCCGTCGGTGCAATCATGGGGAATGGGAACCGGCGCCATTTGCACCGGCCCGATCGTGCGTTCCAGCATCGCGATGAGGCCGGAGGAACCCGGGAAAATCTTGCGGTCATAGGCCGCTATCTCGGGAAAATAGTCCTCCGTCAGCCAGAATGGCGGGGCATCGGGAACCCATGTCAACAGAACGGCACGCTTGCGCGCGACCCGCGCCATCTCGCCGAGACCGCGCGCAAGGTCTGTCCAGTGATGAGTGCTGAGAACCGCCATTGCCGCATCGACGGAGGCGGTTTCCAGAGGCAGCGCCTCCGCCCATCCCCGCAGGCAGGGCGCGGCCTCCACGGGACGCTGCCGGATCATCACCTCGGATGGTTCAACCGCCAGCACGGTTCGGCCGAGCGGTTCATACGAGCCTGTCCCGGCACCGATGTTGACCACGCTCATGGCGTCTCCGAGCGCCGCATCGATAGCAGAGGCGATCCGGTGGTCCGGCCGGCGAAACCCCGCGTAGCTGCGTCCAATGCTGTCGTAGAGAGCCATGCGTCCACTCGTCGAACAGAACCAGCCTTTACAATGTCCTCGCTGGTGGCCAATCCATCAAGAACATCATCGACAGTCAAACCGACCCGCTACCATCGATTAGGATCACCCGCAGGTCGTTGACGTTCGTGCGCGTGGGACCGCTGACGATCCGCCGGTCGATCGCCGCGAAGAACCTGCCCGCATCGTTGCGCCGGAGCGCCGCGGCCGGATCGATGCCGGCGCGGGCGGCGAGCGCCAGCGTGCCGCCATCGAACCAGGCACCCGCCGCATCGGCGGCGCCGTCGATGCCGTCGGTGTCGCAGGCCATGCCGGACAGGCGCGGATCGCCGCCGCAAGCGAGCATCAGCGCCAGGACGTATTCGTGGCTGGGGCCGCCGGTGCCTTCACCCGTGATGGTGACGGTGAGTTCGCCGCCCGAGACCAGCGCCGCCTTTTCGCCGCGCCTAAGAGACAGCTTTGCGAGGTCCGCGTGCCGGACCGCGACCTCCCGCGCCTCGCCCTCCACCGCGTCGCCCAGCATGGTCACCGCGTAGCCGGCCGCCTCGGCAACGGCGGCGGCCGCAGCCAGCGCATCGGCGGGCCGGGCGACCAGCACATAGTCGCCCCACGGCTCGGCAGGCAGGTCGGCGCCTGTATCGAGATGACGGCGAACGGCCTTGGGCACGTCCAGCCGGTAACGGTCGAGCACCCCGCGCGCATCGGCGAAACTGGTCGGATCGGGCACCGTCGGCCCGGAGGCGATCACCAGCGGATCGTCGCCCGGCACGTCCGAGAGGGCGAGCGTCAACAGCCGCGCGGGCTTCGCCGCCCGCGCCAGCCTGCCGCCCTTGATCGCCGACAGGTGGCGGCGGACGCAGTTGATCTCGGCGATGGTGGCGCCCGCCTTCAGCAGCGCCACCGTCACCGCCTGCTTGTCGGCCAGCGTCAGGCCGGAAGCGGGCAGCGGCAGCAGCGCCGAGGCGCCGCCCGACAGCAGGCAAATGACCAGATCGGCGGCGGTCAGCCTGCTGACCATGTCGAGAATGCGCCGCGCTGCCCGCTCGCCGCTGGCGTCGGGCACCGGATGGCCCGCCTCGACGACCTCGATGGCCCGCGTCGTCGCCCCGTGGCCGTAGCGGGTAACGACCAGCCCCTCGACCGGAGCGGGATAATGCGCTTCCAGCACCCGCGCCATCTCGGCACTGGCCTTGCCGGCGCCGACGACGACGGTGCGCCCGGCGGGCGGCGCCGGCAGGTGCGGCGGCAGGCACTGCTCGGGCTGGGCGGCCGCGACCGCCGCATCGAACATGCGCCGGAACAGGTCCATCAGTCGCGCCGCGTCAGCGCCTCGAGCCGGGCGAGCAGGCTGGAGGTGTCCCAGCGCCCGCCGCCCAGGCC
Organism: Alphaproteobacteria bacterium; assembly: GCA_046596015.1. GTDB lineage: Bacteria > Pseudomonadota > Alphaproteobacteria > SMXS01 > SMXS01 > RI-34. Next base: position 2,593 of record JBKJNE010000201.1, on the reverse strand, counting down.
CTGCACCTCGCCATAGAACTGGTCGATCAGCGCGGCGAGCGGCAGGTGGGCGCCGTTGCGCCGTGCCTCGTCGAGCGTCATGCCCAGATCCTTGCGCATCCAGTCGACGGCGAAGCCATGGTTGAAGCGGCCGTCGGTCATGGTCTCGTAGCGGTTCTCCATCTGCCAGCTCTGCGCCGCGCCGTGGCGGATGACGTCGACGACGGCGCGCGGATCGAGGCCCGCCTGCTTGGCGAAATGGATGCCTTCCGACAGACCCTGCACCACGCCCGCGATGCAGATCTGGTTGACCATCTTGGTGAGCTGGCCGTGCCCGGCCGGCCCCATATGCCGGACCGCCTTGGCGAACACGGTCATGGCGGCCTCGGCCCGGGCGAACACCGCCGGATCGCCGCCCACCATCACCGTCAGCGTGCCGTTCTCGGCGCCCGCCTGGCCGCCGGAGACCGGCGCGTCGAGTACTCCAATACCGCGCGTCTTGCCCGCCTCGTCGAGCTGCCGCGCCAGCATGGCCGACGCCGTGGTGTGGTCGATCAGAATGCTGCCCGGTTTCATGGCGGCGAACGCGCCGTCCGGTCCCAGGATCACCTGGCGCACGTCGTCGTCATTGCCGACGCAGGAGAACACCATGGCGCAGCCATCGGCCGCCTCGGCCGGCGTCGCGGCGGCCCTGCCGCCATGTTGCGCCACCCAGGCATCGGCGCGCGCCCTGGTGCGGTTGAACACCGCGACCTCGTAGCCCGCCGCCCCGAGGTGCCCGGCCATGGGATAGCCCATCACGCCCAGACCCAGAAATGCTACCTTCTCCGCCATCGCCGTTCCCTTCCAAGCGTTCGCGGCGCAAGCATAGAAATCTTCCTACCCGGAGGGAAGGCTGTCACCTGCCCGTCACGAAAGGCCGCCATCTTGCAAGCCATGAACCATGAAAGACACGCCGGAAGCGCGCCCGGGACGCCCCGCGTTTCCTTCGGCGAGATGTTCCGCACCTTCGGCAAGATCGGCCTGCTGAGCTTCGGCGGACCCGCCGGGCAGATCGCGCTGATGCACCGCGTGCTGGTCGACGAGAAGAAATGGATCGGCGAGGGCCGATTCCTGCACGCGCTCAACTACTGCATGCTGCTGCCCGGCCCGGAGGCACAGCAGCTCGCCACCTACATCGGCTGGGTGCTGCACCGGACGCCGGGCGCCATTGCCGCGGGACTGCTGTTCATCCTGCCCGGCTTCTTCGTCATCCTAACGCTCAGCGCCGTCTACACGCTGTTCCAGCAGTCGGCGTGGCTGGATACCGTGTTCTTCGGGCTGAAGGCCGCCGTGCTGGCGATCGTCGTCGAGGCGCTGCTGCGCGTGGCGCGGCGGGCGCTGCGGACCCGGCTGATGGTGGCGATCGCGGCGCTGGCCTTCCTGGCGCTGTTCCTGTTCAAGGTGCCGTTCCCGCTGATCATCGCGACGGCGGGACTAGGCGGCTTCCTGGTGGCGCGGGTCAGGCCGGATCTGCTGGCACCGGCAACCCCGCACGGCGAGCCGGCCGCCGCCGAGATCGTCGACGCGCTTGCGCCCGTCCTGCCCACCTGGAAGCGGGCGGCCGGCGTCACCGCCGTCTGGCTCGGCATATGGTCAAGCCTGCCGCTGCTGATGATCGCCCTGTTCGGCTGGGACAGCGTCTTTGCGCCCATCGCGCTGTTCTTTTCCAAGATGGCGGTGGTGACCTTCGGCGGCGCCTACGCGGTGCTGAGCTACGTGGCGCAGGAAGCCGTCGGCACCTATGGCTGGCTGCGGCCGGGCGAGATGCTGGACGGCCTCGCGCTGGCCGAGACCACGCCCGGGCCGCTGATCATGGTGCTGACCTTCGTCGGGTTCATCGCCGGCTTCCGCGACGCGGCGGGCCTCGATCCGCTGACCGGCGGCCTGCTGGGCGCGCTGCTCGCCACCTGGGTCACCTTCGCGCCCTGCTTCCTGTGGATCCTGCTGGGCGCGCCCTATGTGGAGCGGCTGCTGGGCAACCGCGCCCTGGCGCTGGCGCTGGGGACGGTGACCGCCGCCGTGGTCGGGGTGATCCTCAACCTGGCGCTGTGGTTCGGTCTGCATGTGCTGTTCGCCGCGCACGCGCCGGTGGCATTGGGACCGCTGAGCCTCGATCTTCCGGTTCTCGCGTCGCTCGATCCGCTCGCGCTGCTGCTCACCGCGGCCGCCATGATCGCGCTGCTTGGTTTCAAATGGGGCGTTCTGCCGGTTCTCGCGGGATGTGCCGGGGCCGGCGCGGCGCTGCGGCTGCTGGCGTAGCGGTCAGGCCGCGGCGCCTGCCTCGGCAAGGTTCACGCCCGCCAGGCCACGGCGGATGACGTCGGGACCGTAGTCCATGCTCAGGGCTGCCGCCGCGGCGAGGGCTACGTCTTCCGGCGTGCAGTCGATCCGCCGGCCGCCGTCGCGCCCCAGGCTCGCAAGGTCGATGGCTTCGCCGCCTACCATGAGCCGCTCGGTGCCGCCGATCCGGTCGACGACCACCGCGTCACGTCCCGCCCTGACATGCTCGCGGACCGCCGTCATCTCGGCACCCGCCGATGACAGTACGACGCGGGCATTGCGCAGCGAATTC
>JBKJNE010000198.1:0-6229 GCA_046596015.1 Alphaproteobacteria bacterium | reverse complement strand
GCCACTGTGGTCGGTGTTCGTGGTGAACGGCATCGCCAGCGCCATTCCAGCCACGCTGCTGCCGTTCTTCGTGCGCGACGCGCTCGGCGCCGGCGCCTGGATCGGCCCCCTGCTTGCGCTCTACATGGTGACGGGCGCCGCGGCGATCCCGATCTGGATCAGGCTCGCCGGCCGGATCGGGCTGGCCCGCGCATGGCTGGCGAGCATGGCGCTCGCGGTCGTCACCTTTGCCTGGGCCTTCTTTCTTCCGGGCCAGCCGGCCGAGGCGGCGCTGCTCGGCTTCGCCGCCGTCTGCGCCCTGTCCGGCATCGCTCTTGGCGCCGACCTCGTTATCCCGGCGGCGCTGCTCGCCGGCGTCATCCAGCGGGCCGGGGACGCGGAAACTCGCGGCGGCAGCTATTTCGGCCTCTGGAACTTCGGCGCGAAGCTGACCCTGGCGCTGGCGGCCGGCCTCGCGCTGCCGCTCGTCGGGCTGTTGGGCTATGTGCCCGGCTCGCCGCCCGGCGCCGGCGGCCTGGCCGGCCTGGCGGCCACCTACTGCCTGCTGCCCTGCCTGCTGAAGCTGGCGGCCGGGGCGCTGCTGTGGCGGTCGCGGGCGGCGCTGGCGGGGGACTGATCCGGCCCCGGATCCGCAGCGTATCTTTCAACACGGCGGTCCGGAAATCACCGGCGCAGCCGGCACATCCGTCACCGAACCGGGAGTTCGTCTTGCCCAGTCTTCGCTACCTCGCCGGATGTATTGCCATCGCGCTTGTCTTGACGGGATGCACGTCCATGAAACCGCAGGATTTCGCCGCCGCCGAGCCCAAACTGGTCTTGGAGGACTATTTCCAGGGCCGCTCCCGGGCCTGGGGTATCTTCGAGGATCGCTTCGGCAATCTGCGCCGCCAGTTCGTGGTCGACGTCCAGGGGACCTGGGACCCGGCGTCGCGCACGCTCACCCTGGTCGAGGACTTCGTCTACTCGGACGGCGAGCGCCAGCAGCGCATATGGCGCATCGAGAAACTCGGCGAGAACCGCTACCGCGGCACCGCCGGGGACGTGATCGGCACCGCCGAGGGTGTCACCAGCGGCAATGCGCTGTTCTGGGAATACGACATGGATCTCAAGGTCGGCGACTCGCTGTGGCGCGTTCGCTTCTCCGACTGGATGTGGCTGCAGCCGCACGGCGCGCTGATCAACCGGGCGCGCGTCAAGCGCTGGGGAATCGAGATCGGCACGGTGACGATCTTCTTCCAGCGGGACCCGGCGCGCGCCGCGTCCACGGCGCGTCAGGCGGCCGAATAGCCTCGGCCACGAGACCCTGGGCTGATCAGCGCGCGCCGAGCGCCGCCTCGAGCAGCACCAGCCGGTCATTGCCCCAGAACATCCTGTCGCCGAGGAAGAAAGTCGGGACGCCGAACGCGCCGCGTCCATGCGCCTCGTCGAGCAGCGCGTCGTGCCGCGCCGCCGTGGCCGGATCGCCGAGCGCCTTCATGAACCGGTCCGCGTCGAGGCCGAGCACCCCGGGAATGGACTCGATCGCGGCGGCGTCGATCACTGCGGCGTCGACGAAAACCATGCGGTGGAGCAGTCGGCAGCAGGCAACGAGCGCGCCCTGCCCGTCGGCCGCCAGGCACGCCAGCGCCATGACGGCAGGATCCTTGCGGAACGCCTTCGGCTCGCGGAACGGCACGCCGTAGTGGGAGGCCCAGTCGCGCGCGTCCTGCTCCCGGTAGGACCAGTCGTACTGGCCGGAGGTGGGGTGCGTGTCATGAAAGGGATTGTGGCCCCACCGGGCGATCAGCGCACCGCTGGCGATGGGTTTCCAGACGAAGCGGAATCATGCCTGGCTTCGATGCGGTCAATCTGGGTCGCCGCCAGGTACGAGTACCGGCTTCCCAGTCCCAGATAGAATTCGATGGTGCGCGACGGCATCGGCATACCCGCTGATCCCCCTCGGGAAACCAATAGCCCCAGCCGTCGGCTGGAGCAACGGCGCCCGATCAGTAGACCAGCTCTCCCCGGTCGGCGACGATGGCGGTCGGCAGGTCGACGCCGGCTTCGTCGCAGGCGTTGAAGATGAGCCCCGTACCGTTGACCCGGATGTTGTCGACGACCATGGCGAAACAGGACAGGCCGTTCGTCGCCGACTTGTTCACCGCGCCGCTGAACGTGACGCTGGCATGGGGCAGATAGACCATGCCGGTGATGTTCCAGGTCGGCGTGTTGCCGGCCTCCGAGATGTCGACGCCGGAGGTCAGGGTCGGCGCTTGGTATAGCGCCATGCCCTTCCAGACGCCGGTCCTGGGCGCGCTGAAGTTCAGCTCGCCGCCGCCGGTTGGCGCGTGGCCATAGCTGCCATTGCTGCCGGCGAAGACGATGGTCAGGTAGCCGCTCGTGGTCTGCAGCGTGTGGCCGTTGGTGTCCAGGTTGCCGTTCCAGATGATCAGCACGCCGCCATTGCCGGTGGTGTTGGCGACATTGACGTCCCCGGAAAGTTGCAGGTCGCCGCAGATCGAGACGTTGCCGTTGACCGTCTTGGCGCCGGTCCAGAGATTGGATGATGGCAGGTCCGGATCCTTCTTCTTGGTCGGTGCCTGATGATAGGTGCCGCCACACGGATCCGCCGGGATGTTGCTCGCCAGGCCCGCATAGGGGTCGTAGACATGCGGCATGTTGGAGTTGGCCTCTTCGCCACAGCCATTGTTGGTGCTGTATGCGTCGCCGATGTCCGCCTGGGTGGTGTGGCCGTTACAGGTCGCGGTATTGTTGGAATAGACGTTGCAGCCTGTGAGGTCCGCCTTCGGGCAGCCGTTGCAGCGGATGCCTTCCTCGCTGCTGTGGCCCGACAGGCCAGCAAGCGCGACGACGCAATACTTCCGCTCGGTTTCGCCCTGGTCCGCCACCGCCGCGCTGGTCAGCGTCTGCATGCGCTGGCCGCTGACACTGGTCGATCCCTGGAAGCCGACCATACGGCTGAGATAGAGCGGCGTGTTCTTGCTGATCGACACGCTGTAGCAGGTGTTGCCGCCGGCCGGGCAGGCGGCCGTGTTGCTCGCCGTGACCGTCACGTCATCGGTGCCGTGAACGAAACCATAGGTGGCGGCGACGGCCTTGGCTTCCACATCGTAATTGGCGCCGCCGTTGCTCGCTGCCGCCACCGCCGCGGAATCGGCCGCGTTCTGCATGGCCTGCCGGGTCAGGTACCACTGGCCCAGCTCGAAGCCCAGCGACAACGCCCCCAGGAAAACCGGAAGCGCGAACCCCACGATCATCGCGATGTTGCCGCTGCGATCTCGAATTAAGTCTAAAATACGTCTTTTTCGCGTCGCGCCTCGCATGCTCATGTTCCGGCTCTCCCAATGCCCAACATCAGCCCTGTTTGCCCGCATTAACATAAAAATTCAATCTATTATTAAGTATTTTTAATATGATAGACGCTATACTGCCGCGCCCGGGGCAACCTAACCACATCGCAACCCTTTGGAATAATATACGATTCTTGAACAAATTAAGGCAATATCAAGGCATATTTCATGGCAGCGATGCGCAGCGTGTCTACCCCGCCGCAGCGCGCAAGGGGCCGTACGAATCACCGGAGCACGACACCAGGCCGGTTTCCTTTGGCCCTTGCCGCATGCATTGTACCGGCGGGGAAACAGGAGGAACCAGATGGCAAACGTCACACTCGCACAGGCCAACACCATCATCGGGGCGGCGCTCGCGAAGGGCCACGAGATGAAGCTGCGGCCGCTGGGCATCGCCGTACTCGACGCCGGCGGCAAGCTGATCGCCTTCCAGCTCGAGGACAACACATCGACGCTGCGGCCGCAGATCGCCATCGGCAAGGCATCGGGCGCGCTGGCGCTGGGCATCTCGTCGCGCAAGATCGAAGAGCTGTCGCAGATCCGCCCCGGTTTCGTGTCGTCGCTGGACCGCGCATCTCGCGACGGTGTGATCGCCGCCGCCGGTGGCGTCATCATCGTCGGCGACGACCGCCTGCCGATCGGCGCGGTCGGCGTGACCGGCGACACCTCCGACGCCGACGAGATCTGCGCCCTGGCCGGTATCGCCGCCGCGGGACTGAAGCCGCAAGGCTGAGACCGCAGGGTTCCCAGGGCGTTCCCTTGGACGTGCCGTGTACCTCCGAGAGGTGTCGATCTCGACGCGCGCAACCTCTCGACGCCATGGTCGCACCAGCACCCCCGCTGCGCCGCCGGCCTCAAACGAACATCCGTCTCAACCGCGCCATATCGGGGCGTTCCTGGCTGGGAATAGCCCCTGACCCTTCAACTGCATGGCCAGGCTGTCAACATTGCAGGTCTCCGGTCGCATCTGTCCCTGCCAGCGCTCTCGTATCGATGTCGACGCCAAATATGGAGAGCATCATGCACTATGCCGTTCTACTCGCCACACTTCTGGCATTCACCGGCACCGCGTCGGCAGCGGAGGTCAACGTTTCCATGTTGAACAAACCAACCCACGGCTCTGGCTCGTTCGTCTTCGAACCGGCCGTCGTGACGATCAAGCCGGGCGACACGGTAAGGTGGTCGGCAAAGACCCCGGGCCATAACGTCGAGTTCGTGAAGGGTGCCATACCCGACAAGGTGGAACTCTTTCGCTCGCCCTTGAGCAAGGATGCCGCGTACTCGTTCTCTGTTCCCGGAATATACGTGTACAAATGTACACCGCATTACGGGATGGGCATGGTCGGTGTCATAGTTGTCGGCGACAAGCCGGCCAATTTGAAGGCCGTCGAGGCCTTCAAGTTTCCAGGCAAAGCCCAAGCCGCCGTCACAGCAGCCCTCGCCCAGATCAAGCGGTGATGCATGGAGTTGCTTTCAACCTCTGGGAAAAGCCTGCGCACGGTTGTCATTGGCGCTTCAGGGGGTATTGGCGATGCTTTGGTTGGGGCACTGGAAGACAGCGCCCGTGTCGGCTTCATCGCGGCCTGTGCGCGGAGCGAGACACCGCGTCGGTCCCCGAAGATTGAGCGCCTGACCATAGAACTTACAGACGAAAACTCCATTGCCGAGGCGGCGGAGCGTGTCGGCGCCGGCGGCGAAATTGACTTGGTCATCGTCGCGACGGGCATATTGCACGAGACTGGCATTATGCCGGAAAAAAGCGTCCGGCAAATCGATGCCATTGCCATGGCTCGTGCGTTCCAGGTCAACGCCATTGGCCCGGCACTTGTGATGAAGCACTTTCTGCCGCTGCTGCCACGCGACAGGAGATCCGTCTTCGCCATCCTGTCGGCCAAAGTCGGCAGCATCGGCGATAACCATCTCGGCGGCTGGCACAGCTATCGGGCATCGAAGGCGGCGCTCAACCAGATCATTCGGACGGCGGCGATTGAGCTCAAGCGACGCGCCCCGCAAGCCGCTCTCGTCGCGCTGCATCCAGGTACGGTCGAGAGCAGGCTGTCGGTGCCCTTTGGCAAGGCCGGCCTGGATGTCCGATCACCTGCCGATGCCGCTGCGCGCCTGCTAGGTGTCATCGATGGACTCTCGCCGCCCGCTTCAGGAGGATTCTTCGACTATCGCGGCGAGCGACTGCCATGGTGAGCAAATTCGCGAAGACTGGCCCGCCTGGCTCGCCATGACTGACGGTCTTTTTCGACGGCGCCTGCCCGCTCTGCAGGCGCGAGATCATTTCCTATCGCAATCAACGAGAGGCCGACACGATTGCCTGGATGGATGTCCGTCTGGCCGGCGACGAGGATGTCGCTGGAGGGCTGTCTCGCCGAGAGGCGCGGCGTCGATTTCATTGTGTGCTCTTTTACGCCCTTGCCTCAGCGGATATCCCTTATGCATGCCAAGATGTGGGAGCATTGGCCAGGTTCGGCCTTCGTCAGGCCGGCATCCGCGGAAAATTGATCCAGAAGTCTTGGGTGGCTCGTACGACTCGTTCGACCACCCAATTGGAGAAATTTCATGAATGCCATGCCTCCCTCGCTTGCACACGCACTGGATGCAGAAAATGCTTCGCCACTAATATCCCGTCCTAGCCGGGAGGAAGCTGAAGCCGCAGTACGCACCCTGATCGCCTACACAGGGGATAATCCGGATCGCGAGGGGCTGCTGGGTACGCCCGATAGGGTCGTGCGGTCTTATGACGAATTCTTCTCGGGTTATTGTCAGGATCCTGCTGAAATACTGGAGCGCACCTTCGAAGAGACCGAGGGCTATGATGAGATGGTGGTGCTGCGCGACATCGAGTTTGGCAGCCATTGCGAGCACCATAT
>JBKJNE010000196.1:0-5211 GCA_046596015.1 Alphaproteobacteria bacterium | reverse complement strand
GCAGGCCGCGTTCCGCGACAATCATGGCCTGCAATGCGGCTACTGCACGCCGGGCATGATCATGTCGTCGATCGACATCGTCAACCGTTACGGCGGCAAGCTCGACGAGGAAACCGTGCGGCACGAGCTGGAAGGCAACATCTGCCGCTGCACCGGCTACCACAACATCGTCAAGTCGATCGCCGCCGGCGCACGCGACATGTAGGCACCGGACGGCGAACCGGATTTTCGCCGAGGACTGAAACGGGGCCGAAGACTCAAACGGGGAGTCGGCGATGACGGCAGAGACCGGAATCGGCGCGCGGGTCAGGCGCAAGGAAGACGTGCGGTTCATCACCGGGCGCGGGCGCTACACCGACGACATCAACCGTCCGGGCCAACTCCACGCCGTTTTCGCCCGCTCGCCCCATGCCCGTGCCCGCATCCGATCGCTGGACACCTCCAACGCTGAAACGTCGCCCGGTGTCGTCGCCGTGCTGACCGGCGCCGACCTGGCCGCCGATGGCATCGGTCCGCTGCCGTGCGGCTGGATGATCCATTCCCGCGACGGCTCGCCCATGAAGCAGCCGCCGCATCCGGCGCTGTCGGTAGGGACCGTGCGCTACGTGGGCGAGCCCTATGCCGTGGTGATCGGCGAGACCCGCGCGGCGGCGCAGGCGGGCGCCGACCTGCTCGATCCGGATTTCGAGGAGTTGCCCGCCAACGTGGACACGGCTTCGGCCCAATCCACCGCGCCGATCCATGACGGCATCCCGAACAACCTCTGCTACGACTGGACTCTCGGCGACGAGGCGGCGACCGACGCGGCATTGGCCTCGGCCGTGCATGTGATCGAACTCGACATCGTCAACAACCGGCTGATCCCCAACGCCATCGAGCCGCGCGCGGCGCTGGGCGATTACGACGCCGGCACCGACATGCTGACCCTCTACACCACCAGCCAGAACCCGCATCTGGCGCGCCTCGTGCTGTCGGCCTTCGTCGGCCTGGCGCCCGAGCACAAGCTGCGGGTGGTGTCGCCCGACGTGGGCGGCGGCTTCGGCTCGAAGATCTTCATCTATTCCGAGGAGACGGTCTGCGGCTGGGCGTCGAAGAAGCTGCGCCGGCCGGTGAAGTGGACGGCGGACCGGTCGGAGGCCTTTCTCAACGACGCGCACGGGCGCGACCATGTGAGCAAGGCGCGGCTGGCGCTGGATGCGAACGGCAAGTTTCTCGGCCTGAAGGTGTCGACCATCGCCAATCTGGGCGCCTACATGTCGACGTTCTCGTCGTCGATCCCGACCTATCTCTACGGCACGCTGCTGGCCGGCCAGTACACCACGCCGGCGATCTTCGTCGAGGTGCGCTCGGTGTTCACCAACACCACGCCGGTCGACGCCTATCGCGGCGCCGGACGGCCGGAAGCGACCTTTCTGCTGGAGCGCATCGTCGAGACGGCGGCGCGCGAGCTGGGCATGGACCCGGCCGAGCTGCGGCGGAAAAACATGGTGCCGAAGGATGCCTTCCCCTACGCCACGCCGGTCGCGCTGGTTTACGACACCGGCGACTATCAGGCGTGCCTCGACAAGGCGCTGGCGCTGTCGGATTACGCCGGCTTCCCGGCGCGCAGGGCGGCGGCGAAGGCGCGCGGCAAGCTGCGCGGCATCGGCCTGTCCTGCTACATCGAGGCCTGCGGCCTGGCGCCGTCGCGCCTCGCGGGCCAGCTCGGCGCGGGGGTCGGCCTCTACGAATCCGCCGAGATCCGGGTCAATCCCACCGGCAACGTCACCGTCTTCACCGGCACCCACAGCCACGGCCAGGGCCACGAAACCACGTTCGCCCAGGTTGTCGCCGGGCGATTCGGCATCGGCCTTGATCAGGTCGAGGTGGTGCATGGCGACACGTCGCAGGGCCAGTTCGGCATGGGCACCTATGGCTCGCGCTCGCTGGCCGTGGGCGGCTCGGCGTTGATGAAGGCCAGCGACAAGATCGTCGCCAAGTGCCGCAAGATCGCCGCCTATCTGCTGGAAGCCAAGCCCGAGGACATCGACTTCGAGGATGGCGTCTTCCGGGTGCGCCACACCAACAAGGCCAAGAGCTTCGGCGAGATCGCTTTCGCCGCCTATGTGCCGCACCACTATCCGCTGGAGGAACTGGAGCCCGGCCTGCAGGAGACCGCGTTCTACGATCCGCAGAATTTTACCTATCCGGCCGGCGCCTATGTCTGCGAGGTCGAGGTCGACCCGGACACCGGCGTCACCCGGATCGTCAAGTTCACCGCCGTCGATGATTTCGGCCAGGTCATCAACCCGATGATCGTCGAGGGCCAGGTGCACGGCGGCATCGCCCAGGGCATCGGCCAGGCCATGCTGGAAGCCTGCCGCTACGACGCCGCGACCGGCCAGCTGCTGTCCGGCTCCATGATGGATTACGCCATGCCGCGCGCCGACGATCTGGTGAATTTCGACCTGGACGTGGTGCGCACCGACTGCACCCACAACCCGCTGGGCGTGAAGGGCTGCGGCGAGGCGGGCGCCATCGGCTCGCCGCCCGCGGTGATCAACGCCATTACCGACGCCATCGGCGTGCGGACACTCGACATGCCCGCCACACCGCTTAAAGTATGGACCGCATTGCAGGCCGGGAGCGCGGCCGCCACAGGGAGCTGAGAATGTACAACTTCACCTATCACCGGGCCGGAAGCGTCGATGCGGCGGCCTCCAGGCTGGCCGAGAGCAGCGACGCCAAGTTGCTTGCCGGCGGCATGACCCTGCTGCCCACCATGAAGCAGCGGCTGGCCCAGCCCAGCGAGCTGATCGACCTCAACGAGATCGCCGGGCTCAACGGCATCGCGGTATCGGGCGGCACGGTCACCATCGGCGCCATGACCCGGCATGCCGACGTGGCGGCCTCGGCCGAGGTGAAGCAGGCGATCCCGGCGCTGTCGAAGCTGGCCGGCCTGATCGGCGATCCGGCGGTGCGCAACCGCGGCACCATCGGCGGCTCCATCGCCAACAACGACCCGGCGGCCGATTACCCGGCCGCGGTCGTGGGCCTCGGCGCCACGGTCGTGACCAACAGGCGCGAGATCGCCGGCGACGGCTTCTTCACCGGCATGTTCGAGACCGCGCTGGACGAAGGCGAGATCGTCACCGCCGTGCGCTTCCCTGTGCCGCAGAAGGCCGCCTATTTCAAGTTCCCCAATCCGGCATCGCGCTACGCGGTGGTCGGCGTGATGGTGGCGAAGACCTCGGGCGGCATCCGCGTCGCCGTGACCGGCGCCGCTCCCTGCGTGTTCCGCCAGTCAGACATGGAAAGCGCTCTGTCGGGCAATTTCAGTGCCGCCGCGCTGTCTGGCATCACCCAGGACGCCGACGGCCTCAACGAGGACATCCACGCCTCGGCCGAATACCGCGCCAGCCTGGTCGTCGTCGGCGCGAAGCGCGCGGTGGCGGAGATCGCGTAGGAGCTTCGTCTCTTCCGAGGGCATCCTTGAGGCCGCCAGCGGCAACCGGCGTGCAGGGGAGCAATCATGGTTAAATTCGGCATCGGCCAACCGGTGCGCCGGGTGGAGGATGCGCGGTTTCTCACCGGCGCGGGCGCCTACACCGACGATCTCAATCTGCCGGGGCAGGCCTTCGGCCACGTTTTCCGGTCGCCTTGGGCGCATGCCCGCATCATCTCGATCGACGTTGCCGCCGCGCGCGCCGCCGATGGCGTGCTGGGTATCTGGACGGGCAAGGACCTTGCCGCCGCCGGCATCGGCGATCTGCCGTGCGCGATCAGCGCGGCGCTTCGGAACCGGGACGGGACGGCGCTCGACGTCGTCGGCCGCGCGGTCCTTGCCCGGGACCGCGCCATGCATGTGGGCGACGGCCTGGCCTTCATCGTGGCGGAGACACAGGCGCAGGCGAAGGACGCCGCCGAACTGATCGCCGTCGAGGTCGAGGAACTGCCCGCCGCGGCGAACCTTGCCGATGCGATCGGCGAGCATGCTCCGGTGCTGCGCGAAGGCGCGCCGGGCAACGTCTGCTTCGACTGGGAAGGCGGTTCGGCGGCGGCGGTCGAGGAAGCGTTCTCGCGCGCGGCGCACATGACGTCCATGGACCTCGTCCACAACCGGATTGCCTCCAGCCCGATCGAGCCGCGCGCCGCCCTCGGCCAGCATGAGGATGGACGCTATGTGCTGCGGACCTCGACCCAGGGCGCCAACCTGTTCCAGCGCGTTCTCGCGCCGGTCCTCGGTGTCGATCCGGACGCCCTCCGGATCATCACGGCCGACGTCGGCGGCAGCTTCGGCACCAAGGAGTTCATCTATCCCGAGCACGTCCTGGTGCTGTTCGCCGCCGGGGCGCTGGGCCGTCCGGTCAAATGGACCGGCGACCGCTCCGACGCCTTCCTGAGCGACCTCCACGGGCGCGACGTGATCAGCCGTGCCGAGATCGCGTTCGATCCAAACGGCCGTGCGACGGCACTTCGCGTTCACAACCGGGCCAACATGGGCGGCTACGTGTCGCTGTTCGGGCCGGGCATCCAGACGCTGGGCGGCGCCCGGCTTACCGGGGGCGTCTACGCCATCCCGGCGATCCACGTCTGCGTCACAGGCTACTATTCCAATGCTGTCCCGGTGGATGCCTACCGGGGCGCGGGCCGGCCGGAAGCGGCCTATGTGATCGAGCGGCTGATGGACAAGGCGGCGCGCGAGCTCGGATTGACGCCCGACGAGATCCGGCGCCGCAACTTCATCGGCCAGGCGGAACTGCCGTATCCTCATCCGCTGGGCTTCGTCTTCGACAGCGGCGCGTTCGAGGCAAACATGGACGACGCCATGCGGCTCGCCGGCTGGGCATCCTTCCCCGAGCGCCGGGCCGCGGCGCGTGAAGGAGGCATGCTGCGGGGCATCGGCCTGTCCAGCTACATCGAGAGTTCGGTGGGCTTCGGCTACGAGGCCGCCGAAATCCGCTTCCCCGAGGATGGGACGGTGGAGATCATCGCCGGCACCATGTCGGCCGGGCAGGGGCACGAGACCGTCTGGGCCCAGATCGTCACCGACCAGTTGGGCGTGCCGTTCGATGCGGTCCGGCTGGTCCAGGGCGACACGGACCGGGTCAAGACCGGCGGCGGGACCGCCGGCTCGCGTTCCACCTACATGGTGGCAGGTGCATTCCGGTTGTCGGCCGACCAGGTGATCGACAAGGGAAAGGCCCTGGTCGCCGAACTGCTCGACGAGCC
>JBKJNE010000024.1:0-2807 GCA_046596015.1 Alphaproteobacteria bacterium | reverse complement strand
GATCGGCGAGATGCTGCACGATCCCAATACGGTGCTGGGCCTGTCCGACGCAGGCGCCCATGCCAGCCAGCTCTGCGACGCCTGCTTCTCGACCCATCTGCTCAGCCACTGGGTGCGCGAGAAGGGCGTGCTGACGCTGGAGCAGGGCGTGCGCGCGCTGACGTCCCGGCCGGCCGAGGTGTTCGGCATCGCCGACCGCGGCCGGCTCGAGGTCGGGCTGCCCGCCGACGTTGTGGTGTTCGATCCGGCGACCATCGCCGCCGCGCCGATCACGCGGGTCTATGACCTGCCGGCCGGCGCCGACCGCCTGCAGTCCGACGCGATCGGCGTCGACGCGGTGATCGTCAACGGCACCCTGCTGCGCCGGAACGGCGTCGACCAGCTCGATCCGGCGGGCGCGCTGCCGGGCCGCTTGCTGCGCCGCGGCCGGGCATCGGAGACGGGCCGGCTGGCGGCCGAATAGATCGCCGCCGGAAACCGGTCGCCGGGGCCGAAACCTGTAAGCTCAAGTAACTTCTCAAGCTTGCCAATCGGAGTGGTGGCAGTGCGCCAACTCGCCGCGTAACGCTTCAGCCAAGGTGCGGCGTCAGCACTAGATAGGATCGAATCCGCCCGGAAAGGTGATGTGGTCGCCTTGCGTATTGTCTTCGCGCAGCTTCTTCATCGGCAGGTAGTCCGGATCAGACCAGAAGCCGCGATAGGCTTCCTCCGACGGGAACTTCAGCAGGATCATCTGCTGGCGGGGCCAGCCGCCATCCAGTATCTCGAGCCGGTCGGAAGCGATCAGCGCCTTGAGCCCGTATCTGGCGGAAATCGGTGGTACCTTGGCCTGGTATTCGGGGATCCAGGACGTATCCGTCGTATCGTTGCCACCCAGCATGTAGTGGGGCGTTCCTTCGTCGGCGTGCGCGGCATCCGGATCCTCGTCCATCATGCCCTCCACCAGGATAACGTCCGACTGGCTGCAGCGTTCACGCAAGGCCTTGAGCGGCGCGTACTCCGGCGCTTCCCAGAGCGCGCGTGCGCGCTCAAGCGACGGGAACTTCAGCACTGTCGCGCGCCCCCTCGACCAGTTTCCGTCCAGGATTTCGATGCTGTTGGTCGCCGAGAGGACGGCGCCACCGAATTCAGCCACGAGGGGTCCTGCACCCTGGGCGTATTCGCGAAAGATATCCGCGTCGTCGATGTCGACGCCAAATACCAGGTATGCGGGTTTGGTCATAAGATCCTCCTGGCCTGCCCCTGATGGGTGGTCCGGTCTCAATGTTAGTTTATGGCTGGCCGTTACGCCAACGGTCGCGCGTCCGGTTGTGGCGTAGCGGCTTCAAAGCCGCCGACGACGGACACGCCCATCCGGGGACCGACGTGCTACGGTGGCGTTCGACGCATCCGCTGCTCAACAGGAGGTCGTCGCAGACCGGCGCGGAGCGCAAACAGGGAGAGGCGAAATCATGGCTGAAGACACCCGCATGGAGGACCTGGAGGGCATTCGCCGGGCGCGGATTGCCTATACGCATTTCTGGGATGCCAGTGATGTGGAAGGGACGGCCAGCGTGTTTACGGATGATGCGGTGATCGAGACCCGTTACGGAGACAAGCCGTTCGCGGCTGGAGGCGCTGTGGGGAAGGCCGCGATACGAGAATTCTATGCAGGTCATGCCAAGGGAAAAGGTCCGTCCCTCCATATCGTCACAAACCCGCTGATCGAGATCACGGGCCCGGATACCGCCACGGGCGCGTGGATGCTGACCGACATTGCGATCGGACAGGCGGGACCCGGCAAACCTCCACAAATCCTGTACGGAATGTACAAGGATCAATACAGGAAGGTGGATGGGACGTGGAAAATACAGCGGATGGACCTGGATGTTCTGTGGGTGACGGACCAATGGTTCGATGATCATGAATTAGTGCAGTCCTGATCGATCGACTTCCGCCTCCATGAACCGATGTACCAGGACGGTGTATCGGTGATCTGTTTCCGGCGTCGGGAACGCGCGGACGTGATGACGATGTGGCGGCCGGAGTTTTTATGAAAGCCGGCCGTCACCGTGACGGCATGCTCGACCGCAAATCCGGCTGGAACGCCTCGACAGCCGCGCCCGCTGAGCTATGCTGCCCCGGGGGAAACGGTGGGGGAGCGGCGATGAAACTCGCGCTGTGGTTCGCGGCGGCCTGGCTGCTGGCGATGCCGGCACAGCGCAGCCGGCGCCGGCCGGATGGCCGCTCTATGGCGGCGATGCCGCCGGCACGCGCTACTCCGCACTCACCCAGATCACGCCCGCGAATGCCGGCGACCTGGAGGTCGCCTGGGTCTACCACACCGGCGAGATCGCCCGGCGCGGCCCGAAGGCGACGGCGTTCAGCTCGGTGCAGAACACACCGATCCTGGTCGAGGGATCGCTGATCGTGTGCACGCCGTTCAACCGTATCGTCGCGCTCGATCCGGCCACCGGCAAGGAACGCTGGGTGTTCGACGCCAACGTCGCCCTCGATCTGGAAGTGCCCCACTATAATTGCCGCGGCGTCGTTCCCTGGACCGATCCGGCGGCGGCGGCGGACGCGCTGTGCCATACGCGTATCCTGTTCGGCACCAACGACATGCGGCTGATGGCCATCGATTCCCGTTCCGGCAAGCCGTGCCCGGATTTCGGCATCGGCGGCGCGGTCGCCGTGCCGGGCAGATCACCCGCCGACGCTCGCAAGGGTGAACTGCGGATCACCTCGGCGCCGGTCATCCTGAATGGCGTGCTGGTCACCGGCAGTATCGTGCTGGACAACCAGCGCGAAAACGCACCGCTGGGCAC
>JBKJNE010000414.1:0-6035 GCA_046596015.1 Alphaproteobacteria bacterium | reverse complement strand
TCCCGCCGCACATGTATTCGGCGCTGGCCGGGTTCATCGAGCCGGGCGAGTCCCTCGAGGAGGCGGTGCGCCGCGAAATCCAGGAGGAGTCCGGCGTCACCGTGGGCGAGGTGCGCTACCACTCCAGCCAACCCTGGCCGTTCCCCGCTTCGCTGATGATCGGCTGCCATGCGATCGCGCTCGACGACAGGATCGAGCTGCCCGGCGACGAGCTGGAGGAAGCGGTGTGGTTCGAGAAAGACCTGATCCGCGAGGCGCTGCAGGGCAAGCACCGCGACCGGGTTTGGATGCCGCCGCCGCATGCCATTGCGCATCAGTTGATCCGTTCCTGGGCGTCGGTGGACTGAGGGGTCGCTTCTTTGCGCCTCTCTGACTGTCACCCCGGATTTATTCCGGGGTCTGTCCGTCGGCGTGATGGGTCAGCGGGAGCTCGTGCCCATACCTCTCCGTGAATTTGCGAGCGGAGCGCGGCAATCCAGCCTCTCCGCCACACAGCCATCAACGGCACGGCTGGCCTGCTTCGCGTCGCTCGCAGAATCGGCGGGGTTTGAGAGGCGGGGATCGGATGCCCATCTCGGTGAGAGACGGACCCCGGAATGAAAGAGAGCGGTGAACTATCGCCTCCGGGCGCTCCACTCGATAGTTCACCGCTCTCTTTCGGGGCAAATCCGGGGTGACAATTGAAGAAGCGGATAGGCAGCTCTAATCCAGCGTATCCCTGAACGGGTTCTTCGGGTAGGCGCCCAGCAGCTTCACCGTGGTCGAGAAGAACCGCAGCTCTTCCAGCGCCAGCTTTACCGCCCGGTCCTCGGGGTGGCCCTCGATGTCGGCGTAGAACATGGTGGCCTTGAAGCTGCCCTCGAGCTGGTAGCTTTCCAGCTTGGTCATGTTGACGCCGTTGGTGGCGAAGCCGCCCAGGCTCTTGTACAGCGCCGCCGGCACGTTGCGCACCTGGAACACGAAGCTCATCATGGTCGGCGACCCGTGTGGCGGCGTGGCCGGCTGGCTGGCCAGGATGACGAAGCGGGTGGTGTTGTGGCCGGCGTCCTCGGCTTCCTCGAGCAGGATGTCGAGGCCGTAGATCTCGGCGGCGAGCGACGAGGCCAGCGCGCCCAGGCTCCGGTCGCCGCGTTCGGCGATCATCTTCGCGGCGCCTGCCGTGTCGGCGTTGGCGACCGGCTTCAGGCCCAGCCCGCGCAGGCGCTCGCGGCACTGGCCCAGCGCCTGCACGTGGCTGTGCACCTCGCGCAGGTCGCCGATCGCGGCGCCCTTCAGGCCGAGCAGCTTGTGGTTCACCCGCTGGAAATGCTCGCCGACGATATGCAGGCCCGAGTCCGGCAGCAGATGGTGGTTGTCGGCGACGCGGCCGGCCAGCGAATTCTCGATCGGGATCATGGCGAGCGCCGCACGGCCCTCGGTCACCGCCTGGTACGCGTCCTCGAAGGTGGCGCAGGGAAGCGGTGTCATGTCGGGCCGGGCGTTGCGGCACGACAGGTGCGAATAGGCGCCCGGCTCGCCCTGGAAGGCGATGGTATCGGTTGGGTTGACGCCTTCCCGGGTGCTCACGTTCGGCTCGTTCCGTGCATTCCTCGGCCGCGTAAATGTGCGGGCAGGTGGCCGGTTATACGGCTTGCCAACGAACGGGGGAAGCGGCTAAATTCCGCGCGAATTTCGGACCTCAGGGCCTGGAGCACGGCCTGAAGAAGAAGGGCGGAAACAGTGGACAGTTTTGAGTGGAACAAGATCGCCGGCGCGGTGCTGTTCGCGATGCTCGTGGTCATGGGCCTTCGCCAGGTCAACGAGATCGTCAACCATGAGCCGGAAGTGACCGCGAAGGGCTGGCAGGTTCCCGGCGTCGAAGCGACCGAGACCGCGGGCGCCGAGGCGCCGGCGGAACAGCCGCTGGCCGTACTGCTCGCCAAGGGCAGCGCCGACGACGGCGCCAAGGTGTTCAAGAAGTGCCTGGCCTGCCACAGCATCGAGAAGGGCGGCGCCAACAAGGTCGGCCCGAACCTCTACGATACCGTCGGCAACAAGTTCGCCCACATCGCGGGCTTCGCCTATTCGGACGCCGTTAAGGCCCATGGCGGCACCTGGGGTTATGACGAGCTTGACCAGTGGCTGGCCAGCCCGCGCGCCTACATCCCGGGCAACAAGATGGGCTTCGCCGGCGTGCCGGACGCCCAGGACCGCGCCAACGTCATCCTCTATATGCGCGCCAACGCCGAGAACGCGCCGCCGCCGCCGGTGCCGCCCGCCGAAGCGCCTGCCGCTCCCGCCGAAGGGGCCGCCCCGGCGGGCGGCGCGGCGCCCGCCGATGGCGCCGCTCCGGCGGCTCCGGTTGAAGGCGCGGCCGAGCCCGCGCCGCAGGGCTGAAAAACCCAGCCTCTCCGGTATTAAAAGGGCCGCTCCGGCGGCCTTTTTTGCGCCCGGGTGCGCGGGTGTTATATCTTGCGGAACGGGTTGGGACAGCGAGGCGACAAACCGATGAAGAAAGCGATTCTGGCCGCGGCGCTGGTTCTTGCGAGCATGGTCCCGGCGACGGCGCAGCAGCCTGTGACGACCAAGACCGTGGGTGCCCTGTCGCTGATCGGCGAGCCAAGATACAAGCCCGGCTTCGATCATTTCGACTTCGTCAACCCGGACGCGCCCAAGGGCGGCACCGCCCGGCTCAGCGTGGCCCCGGGCACCTTCGACAGCCTCAATCCCTGGATCGTCGCGGGGACGCCGCCGGCGGGCATCGGCCTGGTCTACGAGAGCCTGACCCAGGACAGCATCGGCGAGGCGTCGACCGCCTATGGCCTGATCGCCGAGAGCATCACGGTGCCGTCCGACCATTCCTGGGTGGAATACACCCTCAATCCCAAGGCGAAGTGGCACGACGGCAAGCCGATCACGCCCGAGGACGTGATCTTCTCGTTCAACACGCTGATGCAAAAGGGCACGCCGTTCTGGGCCCAGTACTACCACAACGTGAAGAAGGCCGAGAAAGCCGGGCCGCGAAAGGTGAAGTTCAGCTTCGATCAGGCCGGCAACCGCGAACTGCCCATGATCATGGGGCAGCTTCCCGTGCTGCCCAGGCACTACTGGCAGGGCCGCAAGTTCGACGCGCCGACCCAGGACCCGCCGCTGGGCAGCGGCCCGTACCGCATCGCCGACGTGAAGCCGGGGCGGTCGATCAGCTATGAACGGGTGAACAACTACTGGGGCAAGGACCTGCCGGTGAACAGGGGCTTCTACAATTTCGACCGCATCACTTACGAGTACTTCCAGGATGAGACCGTCGAGCTGGAGGCGCTGAAGACCTACAAGTTCGACTTCATCAGCGAGAACACCGCCAAGACCTGGGCCACCCAGTACACGCCGCAGAGCTTTCCGGCGCTGAAGGCCGGCCTGGTGAAGAAGGAGGAGCTGCGCCACAAGAACCCCACCGGCATGCAGGCCTTCGCCTTCAACACCCGCCGCGACGTGTTCAAGGACGTCCGGGTGCGCCAGGCGCTCGGCCTGGCGTTCGATTTCGAGTGGACCAACAAGAACATGTTCTACGGCCAGTACACGAGGACGCAGAGTTTCTTCTCCAACTCGGACCTGGCCAGCAGCGGCCTGCCCTCGCCCGCCGAACTGGCGCTGCTGAACCCGCTCAAGGGCAGGATTCCGGCGGCGGTGTTCACCCAGCCCTTCAAGGCGCCCGCCACCGACGGTACGGGCGACAACCGCGACAATCTGCGGCAGGCGGTGGCGCTGCTGCAGCAGGCCGGCTACGAGATCAAGGGCAAGGCGCTGGTCAACAAGCAGACTGGCAAGAAGCTGGCCTTCGAGATCCTCAACGCCCAGCCGGCGTTCGAGCGGATCATGCTGCCCTATGTGGAAGCCCTGAAGAAGCTGGGCGTCGAAGCGAGCATCCGCATGGTCGACCCCGCGCAGTACGAGCAGCGGATGAAGGACTTCGATTTCGACATGACGGTCGAGACCTTCGCGCAGTCGGAATCGCCCGGCAACGAACAGCGCGAGTTCTGGAGCACGGCCGCGGCGGCGCGCACCGGCAGCCGCAACACCATCGGCATCCGGAATCCGGCGGTCGATGCGCTGATCGACAAGGTGATCTACGCGCCGGACCGCGCCGGCCTGATCGCCGCCACGCGGGCGCTCGACCGGGTGCTGCTCAACAACTACTACGTCATCCCCATGTGGCACACGCGGGTGTTCCGCCTCGCCTACTGGGACAAGTTCGGCCGTCCGGCCACCATGCCTGGGCAGCATCACGGCTTCCCGGTGATCTGGTGGCTCGATGCGAAGAAGGATGCCGCGCTGAAGGCGAAGATGAAGTGAACGGCGCCTAGCAACATGGGTGGCGCCGGGCGGCGATGCCGTTATGATCGGCGCATGAGAGCCTTCGCCACCGCCGCGTTCGCGGCCTTCCTGTCCATCGGCAGCATCATCGCCGTCCCGGCCGAGGCCGCGCCGGTCCATGGCCTTTCGGCGTTCGGCGCGCTGAAATACGAGCCGGATTTCAAATACTTCGACTATGTGAACCCACAGGCGCCCAAGGGCGGCGCCATGGCGCTGATGGGAACGAGCGGCAAGACCACCTTCGACAGTCTGAACCCGTTCATCCTGGCGGGCACGGGCGCCGAGCTGATCGACAACGACGATCCGCGGAGCCTGGTCTACGATTCCCTGATGACCCGGGCCCATGACGAGCCCGATGCGGTCTACGGCCTGGTCGCCGACAGCGCCGAGCTGGCGCCCGACCGGACCTGGGTGGTGTTCAATCTCCGGAAGCAGGCCAGATGGCACGACGGTACGCCGATCACCGCCGCAGACGTTGCGTTCACCTTCAAGGCGCTGAAGGAAAAGGGCCACCCGCGCTTCGCGGTGGTCCTCGCCGACGTCAAGGACGCCGTTGCCCTGTCGCCGTCGCGGGTGAAGTTCAGCTTCGACCCGAAAGGCGCGGTGCGCGACCTGCCGATGACGGTCGCCCGGCTGCCGATCCTGTCGAAGGCCTGGTACACCAAGCACGACTTCACCAAGCCCTCGCTTCAGCCGCCGCTGACCAGCGGGCCGTACAGGATCGGCAAGGTCGTGCCGGGCCGGTCGGTGACATATGAGCGGGTCAAGGACTACTGGGCGAAAGACCTGCCGGTCAGCGTCGGCCGCATGAACTTCGATACCATCCGCCTCGAATACTATCAGGACCGCGCCATCGCCATGGAGGCGTTCCTCGCCGGTGCCTACGACTTCCGCGAGGAGTTCACGTCGAAGACCTGGGCCACCGAATACAAGGGTCCCGGCATCGACCGCAAATGGATCCTGCGCGACACGCTGAAGGACAACCGGCCGTCGGGCGCCCAGTTCTTTTTCATCAATCTGCGCCGCGACAGTTTCAAGGACGTGCGGGTGCGCCAGGCGCTCGACCTGGCGTTCGACTTCGAATGGACCAACCGCGCGATCTTCTACGGCGCCTATGGCCGCACCAGCAGCGTGTTCGAGAACTCGGAGCTGGCCGCCACCGGCATGCCCGGCCCGGCCGAGCTGGCGCTGCTCGAGCCGTACCGCAAGCAGCTTCCGCCCGCGGTGTTCGGCCCCGCTTTCGAGCCGCCGAAAAGCGACGGCCAGGGCGGCAACCGCGAGAACCTGCGCAAGGCCGTGACCCTGCTGCAACAGGCGGGCTACACCATGAAGGGCGGCCTGCTTTCCGGCAAGGACGGCAAACCGCTCGCCGTCGAGATTCTGAACTACGAGCCCGGCTTCGAGCGGGTGCTGCTGCCCTATATGGAAAGTCTGAAGCGCATCGGCGTGCAGGGAACGCTCCGCACCGTCGATCCGGCCCAGTACGAGCAGCGGGTCAAGGACTTCGATTTCGACCTGACCATGGAGCGCATCGCCTGGCCGAACACGCCGGGCGTCGAACAGCGCGCCTACTGGTCGTCGGCCGCGGCGGACGTGAAGGGCAGCTTCAACCTGGGCGGCATCAGGAACCCGGTGGTCGACGCCCTGATCCGGGCGATCCTCGACGCCCGGGACAGGCCGGCGCT
>JBKJNE010000383.1:0-10712 GCA_046596015.1 Alphaproteobacteria bacterium | reverse complement strand
CTCGATCAGCAGGAACGGGTCGCCTTCCATCAGCATGCGGTCGGCGAAGGTGCCGCTGTCGCCCTCGTCGGCGTTGCAGCAGATGTATTTCACCTCGCCCGGCGCGCCGAGCACGGTGTTCCACTTCACGCCGGCCGGGAAGCCGGCGCCGCCCCGGCCGCGCAGGCCGGAGTCGGTTACCGCCGAGACGATGGCCTGCGGTTCCATGCCGAGCGCCGGCTCCAGCCCGGAGAACCCGCCATGATACCGGTAGTCGCCGACCGAGCCCGGGTCGACGATGCCGCAGCGCTCGAAGGTCAGGCGCTCCTGGCGCCGCAGCCATGGCAGGTCGTCCATCAGCCCAAGGCAGGTGGACGCCTTCGGGCTGATGTCGCTGTCGAACATCTCGGCGACGCATTCGGCCATGGTGCCCGATGGCCGGAAGCCCAGCCGGCCTTCCTCGGTATCGACCTCGAACATGGGTTCGAGGAAATAGAGGCCGCGGCTGCCGGTGCGCACGATGCGGGCCTCGATGCCGCGGCGCGCGGCTTCGGCGTCGATGGCGCGGACGAGATCGTCGGCGCCCACCGAAACCGACGCGGAATCGCCCGAGACGTAGAATGTCGCCGACTTCATCGGACCGCTCCCAGCCGCTCGAGCACCAGGAACTCGGTCGCGCGGCCATAGAGCGCGCCGTCCACGGTCACGGCGGGCGACAGCGCGCAATTGCCCAGGCAGTAGACCGGATCGAGGGTGACCGCGCCATCCTTCGTGGTCTCGCCCAGGCCGATATCGAAGCGCCTGGCGAGCTGCTCGGTCAGGGCGCGCGCGCCCATGGCCTGGCATGCCTCGCCCTGGCAGACACGGACGATATGGCGGCCTGGCGGCGCCCGGCGCAGGTCGTGATAGAAGGTCAGGACGCCGTAGACGTCGGCGTGGGAGAGGCCGAGCGCCTTGGCCACCGGCTCGAGCGCCCCGGCCGGCACATAGCCGAACTCGCGCTGGACCGCCTGCAGGACAAGCAGGCACGCGCCCTCCGTCCCCGCATGGCCGGCGAGGATGCGGCCGATCCTGTCGGCCATGTCGGCGGGTGTCGTCGCAACGGTCATTTTCGTGTTCGTGGCCTTCGGCACCGACCACACAGATTGCCGGGGCGTGTGGCAGGCAAGTCATTCTGCGGCGGATCATCGCAGAAATCGCCGGTGGAGACACGGGATTCCGGGCGACGGTCAGTCCTGGCCCCAACCCGCGCGGCCGCCATCCGCGTCGGTAGCCGGTTCGGCGCCACGGTCGGCGCGGCGCTTGCGCACCTCGGCGATCCGCTCCGGGCTCAGTCGCTGCTCGATCGAGCGGGCGGCGGTTTCCGCTTCGGTCCGAAGCGGCCCGGGCTGGAGCCGATCGATCGCGACGCCGAGCCAGAACAGCGCCTCTTCCTGCACGTCGGACGGCGCGCCGGGCTGGCCGGCCAGCATGGCGCCGAGGCGCACCTGCGCGTCGACGTGTCCGTTGCGGGCGGCGCGGCGCAACCATTCCAGCGACCTGTCCGGATCGGCCACTACGCCTTCGCCCCGCATATAAAGGATGCCGAGGGCGTATTGGGATCCCGAATGGCTCTTCTCGGCTGCCTTGAGGAACCAGTCCTTGGCGACGGCGGCGTCCTGCGGCGCTCCCTTGCCGTAGTAGTAGGCCTCACCCATGCCCGCGAGAGCGGTGACGTAGCCCAGATCCGCCGATTGGCGCAG
Source organism: Alphaproteobacteria bacterium (assembly GCA_046596015.1). Taxonomy (GTDB): domain Bacteria; phylum Pseudomonadota; class Alphaproteobacteria; order SMXS01; family SMXS01; genus RI-34. Next base: position 8,991 of record JBKJNE010000383.1, on the reverse strand, counting down.
ATAGCGCATCGATGCGTCCAGATCGGCGGCGACCCCCTCGCCTCTGGCATGGATGCGCGACAGGTACCACAGCGCCTCGCCGTCGCCGGCCGCCTCGAACAGCGCGCGGGCGCGAACCGCGTCCTTCGCGCCGCCCCAACCCCAGTAATGGCACTTGCCGAGCCACAGCCCCGCGCTCTTCCAGCCGTTGTCGAGGGCGGTCTGGAACCAGCGGCGCGCGGTGGCTTCGTCACGCGGCGCGCCGATCCCCTGCAGCAGCAGCCGGCCCAGCCAGTACTGGGCGACGGGTAAGCCGCCGTCGGCCGCCCTGCGGTAGCCCTGGTAGGCCGCAGCGTTATCCCGGGGTCCGCCGTCGCCGCTGAGCTGCATATAGGCCAGATTGGCGAGCGAGCCCAGATTGCCGGCTTCGGCCGCTTTCGTGAACCAGTGCCGCGCCTTGGCCGCATCCTGCACCGCGCCCTTGCCCAGATAGTAGGCGACGCCGGCCAGCCGCTGGCCGTCGACATTGCCCTTCTCGGCGGCCTTGAGAGCGGCCGTGAAGGAGGCCGCGTCATCGACGCGCCCGAACCTGGTGTCGGTGTAGAGGCGGGCGAGGATGTAGTCCGCCTCGGCGGAGCCCATGTCGGAGGCGGTCGACAACTCGGCGATCGCCCGTTCGACCAGCGCCGGCGCCTCGCTGGCGTCGGCGCGGCGCGCCCTGGTCAGCAGGTCGCGGGCCCGGGCGATGCGGCCCTCGGCGCCGTCGGGCGCCGCCGGCGCCAGCGCCTGGCCCTGGTAGAGGGTGGAGGACGAGATGGCCGCCGCCGGGTCGGGGGCGCCGGCGCCGTCCTGGGCCGTGATGTAGCGCAGCGCCGAGCGCGCCTGGTCGACGCCGCCGGCGGCGGCCAGTTCCATGAGCTTTCGCGCCTTGGCCGTATCCTTGCGCACGCCCTCGCCGGTCATGTAGAGGCTGCCCAGCGCATACTGGGCATCCGGATGGCCGGCGTTGGCGGCGCGGGTCCAGTAGTCGAGCGTCCTGGCCGGGTCGGCGCCGGTGCCGTCGCCGCGCAGGTAGAGTACGCCGAGATTGTAGAGGCAATCGGGCTGGCCGGCCTCGGCGCAGCGGTCGAGCCACGAGCGGGCCGCGGCCGCGTCGGGCGCGACGCCGAGGCCTTCGCGGTAGTAGGTGAACAGCAGCAGCTGGCCGTAGGGCGACCCCTGTTCCGCCGCCGACCTGGCCAGATCGAAGGCCCTGGCCGTATCCTTCTCGACCCCTTCGCCCATGCTGTAGGCCGCCGATAGCGACGCCCGCGCGTCGGGCACGCCCTGCTCGGCCGACTGACGCAACATGTCCAGGCCGCGGGCGGTATCCTTGTCGCCGCCCCGGCCGGACAGCAGCATCACCGCGCCCAGGTACTCGGCGTAGGCGTTGCCCAGACCCGCCGCCCGGAGCAGCAACTCTCGCGCCGCCTTGTCGTCGCGGTCGATCAGCCGGCCCTGGAGCTGAAGCTGCGCCAGCGAGACCATGCAGAGTTCGGAGCCTTCGGCGACGGCCTGGCGGACGTTTTCCGCTATCCGCTTGCCCGCCTCCGGTGTCGGATCGTCCTCGAACTCGATCTGGGAGAGCGCGCACAGCCCATCCGCCAGGCCCTTTTCGTGCGCCAGCCGGAAATAGGTCGCCGCATGCTTGCGGTTGACCGGCACGCCCCAGCCGCGCATGGCGTGCAGGCCAAGCTGGTAGAGCGCCATGGGAATGCCCGCGTCGGCGCCCTTCTGGAACCAGAGGACAGCCTTGTCATAGTCGGCCGCGGTGCCCAGGCCGCGCTGGTAGACGCTGCCCAGGATCGCCGCGGCCGTCGGGTTGCCCTTCTCCGCCGCCTTGGTCAGCCATTGGAAACCGGCCGCGGGATTGGCCGCTGCGCCGGTGCCCCGATAGTAGGAGAGCGCCAGCCGCCACTGGGCATCCGCATCGCCCCGCTGGGCGCGATCTTCAAGCTCCGAGAACGTCTTGAGTTGCAGCAGGTAGTCGCTGTTGTCGCCGCTGGCGCCGAGCGCCAGCGGGTCCGACGCCCGGGCGCCCTCAGGCTCGATCGCGCTCATGTCGACGCGGGGCACTTCGCCCACGGCCGCGCGGGCGCCGCCGTGGAGCGCAAGGCATGACAGCGCGGCGGCGATCAGCGCGCCGATCAGTGGCCGCGTGGTCCGGCGGTGGTCGATCTCTGGCCCCATGGCCGCAGGATAGCGGCGGTCATGCCCAACCTCCAGCGGCCCATGACGCCGGGCAGCAATGAGTCGTCGGCCGGCGGAAATTCGTTGTAGCATGTCACGGCGGCGCGGACATGATGCGCGCCACACCAGGTCCGGACCGAGGCGGACGACGGGGGCATCGCATTGAAATCGCAACTGGCTACGTCCGTCCGGCTTCTGGTCGCGCTCGTCGCCACGATCGCCGTGATCCTTCTGGGACTTCACGGCCTTCAGATGCGCCTCGACCACGAGCTTGAGGCCGAGCAGGTCCGCCGCGACTTGCAGAACGTCACCAACGCGCTCGCCGTCCACACCGGGCGGACGCTTGGCGCCATCGACCGGGGCGTGAACCGTTTCGCCAGCGGACCGGATGGCGACCAGCCCACCGGCCTGCTGCACGAAACCCTGCGGGCAGCCCGGGAAAGCGCCCTTGACGTGCTGGAGTTCTTCCTGCTCGACGCTTCCGGCAGGGTGAAAGCCACCTCCTACGCCCCGTCGCCGGAGCCGGCGGATCTGTCGCGGCAGCCGCCGTTCACCACCCCGCCGTCGGGCCAGGAGACCGCCCCGCGCATCAGCCCGCCGCTGGCGGGCCAACTGGGTCAGGCCGCCGGCGCGGAGGTCATCCGTCTGGCGCGGCCCCGGATCGGCGCCGACGGCAGGCTTGAGGGCTGGGCGGTGGGAACGATCAGCGTCAATCATTTCCGAACCCTGTTCGATTCCATGATCGTCAGGCCGCGCACGGTCGTCGCGCTGTTCCGCGATGACGGCGTGATGCTCGCGGGCGGCGGAACCGAAGGCGGCGCGCCGTTTAGTCCGGAACGGCGCGATGCCCTGTTCCGCGGGCCGCTGAAGGACGGCAGCGCGTCGGGCTGGTTCTGGAGCGGCGGGGCGAGCGACCGGGCCATGGTGGTCTATTCCCGCGTCCCGGGCATGCCGCTGGTGCTGGTCGCCCGGATGCCGGAAGCCGAAGTGTTCGCCCGCTGGAAGATGCGCGCGCTGATCGGTACGCTGATCAATGTCATCCTGACCGCGTTCATCATCGGCGCCACGGGGCTGGCGATTCGCGAACTTGGATTGCGCCAGCGCGAGCAGAACCGGACCACGGCGCAGCTCAACCGGCTGGCGCAAGCGTCCATCGATCTATCGAGCCTGCGCAGTTCCGACGATGTGTTGCGGCGCGCGGTAGAGATATCGCGCGAGCTGGTGCCCAGCCACCAGGCCGTTTTGAGCCTCACCACCGGCCTGGATTATGCCCAGGCGGTCCACACCATTTCGCTGTCCGACAAGTATGGCCAGTGGCGGACCTATGACGATCACGCGGATGGATCCGGCATCTATCGGCTGGTCTGCATCAACAACCAGCCCATGCGCCTCACCCAGAATCAGCTCGAAGCCCATCCGGCGTGGAAGGGTTTCGGCGACGCCCGGCACCGGCATCCGCCCATGCGCGGCTGGCTGGCGGTGCCGTTGATCGCCCAGGACGGCAGCAATCTGGGGCTGATCCAGCTATCGGACCGCGAAACCGCGGACTACGACGAGCGCGACCAGGCGGTGCTGATGCAGCTTGCCCAGATGGTGTCGGCCGCCATCGAGAACGTGCACCTGCTGGAAGCGCGCACCCGCACGCTGGCGATGGCGGAACAGGCGCGCGACGAGATCGCCCGCATGTTCTCGACCATGTCGGACGGCCTCTATCACCTCGACAAGGACTGGCGCTATACGCGGGTCAACCGGGCCGCCGAAGAGATGTTCCACATCGCGGAGTCCGAGGTGCTGGGCAAGTCCATGTGGGACGTCTACCCGGACCTGTACGGCACCGAGGTCTACACCAGGTTCCAGCGCGCCATGGAGACCGGCGAGCACGCCACCCTGGAGAACTATTATCCGCCCATCGACCGCTATCACCTGGTGAGGCTGTTCCCCGAGCCCGACGGCATGACGGTCTATGCCTCCGACATCACCGAGCGCCGCCGGGCCGAGCAGCAGTTGCGCCAGGCGCAGAAGATGGAGGCGGTGGGCCAGCTGACCGGCGGCGTCGCCCACGACTTCAACAACCTGCTGACCGTGATCCTGGGCAATGCCGACATGCTGGTCGAGGAACTGGACGGCGACCAACGGCTGCGGAGCATCGCGGCGATGATCCAGAGCGCGGCGGAGCGGGGCGCCGACCTCACCCACCGCCTGCTCGCGTTTTCGCGCCGCCAGCCGCTGGCGCCGGTGGTGGTCGACGTCAACCAGCTCGTCACCGGACTCGAGGGACTGCTGCGCCGGACGCTGCATGAGAGCATCGACCTGGAGCTGGTGCGCGGCGCCGGCCTGTGGAAGGCGGTGGTCGACCGCTCGCAACTCGAGAACGCGGTGCTCAACATCGCCATCAACGCGCGCGACGCCATGCCCGAGGGCGGCAAGCTGACCATCGAGACCGCCAACACGAGGCTTGACGATCTCTATGCCGAGCTGGAGGACGTCCAGCCGGGCCAGTATGTGATGATCGCCGTGTCCGACACCGGACAGGGCATGGACCCGTCCGTGCTGAGCCGGGCCTTCGACCCGTTCTTCACCACCAAGGCCGTGGGCAAGGGCAGCGGCCTCGGCCTCAGCATGGTCTACGGCTTCGTCAAGCAGTCAGGCGGTCACGTCAAGCTGTACAGCGAGCCAGGCTACGGCACGACAGTGAAGATCTACCTGCCGCGCGCCGCCGACCGCCAGGGCACGGCAGAAGCGGCGAAGTCCGACCAGCCCCGGATCGTCAAGGGCACCGAGCGAATCGCGCTCGTCGAGGACGAGGAACTGGTGCGCAAATTCGCGGAAATGAACCTGAAGGCGCTGGGCTACGACGTCAGCTCGTTCCCCACCGGCCCCGATCTGCTCCGCGCCATGGACGGGGGACTGCGGTTCGAACTGCTGTTCACCGACGTCGTGCTGCCAGGCGGCATGAACGGCCGGGAGATCGCGGAGGAGGTGGTGAAGCGGGCACCTGGGACCAAGGTGCTCTATTCGTCGGGCTACACGGAGAACGCAATCGTCCATCACGGCAGGCTCGATGAAGGGGTCAACCTGCTGAACAAGCCGTTTCGCAAAGCCGAGATGGCGCAAAAGGTCAGAGCCGTGCTGGACAGCGCCGGCTAAATATCCGGCTGGATAGTGAACAGGTTACCGATCTCGGCCTTCACGTACTTTTTGTGTTGTCCCACAATAATTCACAATTTTCCGTGTTCACGGCGGAGCGGCCGAAACATCAAGTCTGGCAGGGCGCCGTGGTGGATTTGGCAAGCGGGGCACAGTACCTCTATGGTGCCCCATCGGGCTGTGCGGGAAGGGACCGGTATTGCAGAAGAAAACCTGGATCGCCCTGGCGGCCGCGGCCGTGGTGGCCGGAGCCGCCGTTACCGTGGCCCTCTGGCCGCCGGTCATGCGGCTGGTGGTCGATGCTTGGCAAGGCGACCGGCTGCGGGAAGAGCGGCAGGTGATCGTCGATCCGCTGGCCACGGACCACTGGGGAAAGGCCCGCGTGGCCGACAAGGGCGTGACCATCTGGGATCCGATCAACGCCCAGCGCGGCTTCACGCTCTACACCTCGGGCGAAGGTCCGGTGGCGCGGCTGGTCACCATGACCGGCGCGCCGGCGCACGAATGGACCATCCCCTACAGCAAGGTCTGGAAGCAGGGGACGGCGGCGGTACAGGAGCCGCAGCCGGACAACCTGGTGTTCCTGCGCCATGCCAGGGTGATGCCCAACGGCGACCTGATCGCCGTGTTCGAGGCCGCCGGCCACATGCCGGCCGGTTACGGCATGGTGAAGGTGGACAAGGACTCGAAACCGCTCTGGAGCTATCTGCGCCGCGCCCACGGCGCCTTCGACGTGGCGCCGGACGGCCGCATATTCGTGCTGGTCCAGACCATCCGCGAGGACGACGAGCCGCCTTCCATGATCGAGGCGCCGTTCCTCGAGGATTTCCTGGCGGTGCTGTCGCCCGACGGCAAGGAGACGGCGAAGATTTCGCTGGTGGACGCGCTGGAGCGCTCGCGCTTCGCCTCGCTGCTGGGCAAGGTGCCGCCCGGCGTTCACGACCCGCTGGGCGCGACGAGTGTCCAGTACATGGGCAGCGATACGGCCAAAGGTGTCCCGGCCAGCGCCGGCGAACGGGTGCTGCTGTCGTTCGGGGGTCTCGACGCCGTCGCGGTGATGGACATGACCAGCAAGCAGATCATCTGGGCGGCGCGCGGCGAGTGGCGGCGGCAGCACGAGGCCCGGGTCCTGCCGGACGGCGACCTGATGGTGGTCGATGCGCCGGACGCCAAGGACGGTAGGGCGCAGCAGATCGACCTGTCGAGCAGCACGGTGGTCTGGTCGTTTGGCGGCGGGACGGATCAGCCCTTCGCCAGCGCGGATCGGCTCTCGGCGCAGCGCCTCGCCAACGGCAACACGCTGCTGACCGAGTCGGACGCCGGGCGGCTGGTCGAGGTCGATATGGCGGGCACCGTCGTGTGGGAATACACCATCCCGACGCGCGCCGGGCAGGACGGCGCCTACATTCCGGTGATCGCGTCCGGCCAGCGGATCGAGGCGCGGGCGCTCGACACCAGCTTTCGCGGCTTCACACGACCATAGGCGCGGTCTGCCCCGCCTCGACGCGGTGGCGCACCTCGGACATGAAGTCGATATGCGCCTGGATGGTGGTGAAACCCTTGCCCATGGAATTGATCGAGGCGTGGGTGCCGCCCAGGTCGCGCCAGCGCTTCACCGTGTCGATGGTTTCCTGCACGTTGGTGGCGCGGATGGTGATCAACTCGCGGCCGAAACCCGCCTCCGAACGCCCCGACTCCATGATGTGATGCTTGACCCGCTCCCATCCCTGGGTCGCGTGATCGATGTCGCCGGCGAAGATGTAGCCGTCGCCCATCCGGCCGCCGCGGCGGAACGCCGGCTCGGTGAAGCCGCCGACCCAGATCGGAATCTGGCGCTTGGGCCGGGGCAGGATGTTGCCCTTGTCGATCCGGTCGAACGTGCCCTCGAAGCTCATGACGTGCTCCGACCACAGCCGGCGCAGGAACGGGATCTGCTCGTCGGCGCGGGCGCCGCGGGTCTCGAAGTCCTGGCCGAGCGCATCGTACTCCACATAGTTCCAGCCCGTGCCGATGCCGAGACGCAGCCGCTGGTGCGACAGCAGGTCCACGTCGGCGGCCTGCTGGGCGACCAGCACGGTCTGGCGTTGCGGCAGGATCAGCACGCCGGTCACCATCTCGAGCCGGTGGGTGATGCCCGCCCAGTAGCCGAACATCACGAACGGGTCGTGGAACGGATGGTTCTCGGTATAGGGGCCCCACAGCTTGGGCTCGCGGTCGTGGGATGCGCCGACCACGTGGTCGAACACCAGGATGTGGTCGTAGCCCAGCTTTTCGACGGCGAGGCCGATGTCGTGCACGGCCTTCGGATCGCCCTTCAGTTCGGTTTGCGGATAGACGGCGCCCAGCTTCATCACGCTCTCCCAAGGTTAGGCAGAAGCTTGTAGGACAGGTCCGAGGTGTCGCGCATGCCGGGAAGCGGCTGCTGTCCGGGCGTGCCCGGATAGAGGATACCACCGACGTCGCGGGCACGCACCGGCACCATGGTGCTCATGTCCGAGACGAACACCCGGTCGGCGATCCGCCAGCGGCCGTCGGCCTTGCGCCAGCGGTCCAGGTACCGTCCGTGGCCGATCAGGTCGATCAGCTCGTCGGCCGGCTGCATGCGCAGGGTCACCTGCACCATGCTCTCGCTGACCGCCGTAGTCTCGCCGGTGAAGTCGACCAGCATGTTGCAGACCCGGTGGGTGTGGCAGACCATGGACGCGTGCACCGGCCACAGCCATTCGACGAAACCGGCGGGCGAGCCGTTGTAGAGGCCGCTGTATTCCAGCGTGGCGTCGGGCCAGAAGCAGTCGAGCGCCAGCGGCGCGTCCATGCGGTCCATGGACCGGCAATAGCGGTACAGCGTCTCGTGGATTTCCAGCTTGTCTTCGATGCCGGGCATGACGTCCTCCCTGTTCAGGCCTGACGCGGCAGGCGGCACGGTTCTACCACGCCGACTCGCCGGGCAGAAACCCGTCAGGACATGCGGGGCGGCCCTAACGCCGCAGCAGCAGCCGCCCGGAAACCGTCAAAGCCGCCGTGACGAGCATGACCGCCAGGGCATGGAAGGCAAGATCGGCGGCGGCGGCATCCCCCGGATGGAACAGGCTGAGCACGGCGGCTGACGCGGCGGCGCAGGCAAGGCCCGCGAGCATGGAGGTCAATACCGGATGAAGCGGATACGCCCGGCGCAGCATGACCACCATGGCCACGGCAAGCGGCGCCGAGATGACGATGATGGACATCAAGCATTCCGAATGAACGCCTCCATCCCAGCCTGCCGTGGCCCAGGTGCGCAGGCAGCCCATGCCGCTGGCGCCGATCCACAGCAGCAGGGCGGGAAGCGGCAACAGTGCCCACAACCGTGACCGCCCCGGCATCGCCAGCTCGAATGCGGCCTTGGCGGCGAGAGCCGCGGTGAGCACGGAACCCAGCGCGGCAAGCCACATGTCGGTGGCCGAGCCGAGCCTCGTCATGGCGGCCTGCATATCGAAGACGACCGCGAGGCCGGCCGTGATCAACACGGAGAAAGCCAACCACAGCAGCGCGAGCCGGTTTGGCGCGGCAATGCGGCGCACCGGCGTCAGACCGTCGCCCAGCTCGCGGATCAGGTGTTCGGTGGAGCGCGCCATCAGCCTTCCTCTCCCGTCAGGC
>JBKJNE010000373.1:0-4206 GCA_046596015.1 Alphaproteobacteria bacterium | reverse complement strand
CACCCACCTCGCGCTTGCGCCGCTGCACCGCCTTGCGGATGTCGGGCACGCGTCCCTTGAAATCGGCCGGATCGAGGCCCAGCGGCCGGATCGCCGCCTGCAGGATCGGCGGCACCTCGTTCGGCACGCCGTAGCGCGGATTGGTCACGTAGCCCTCGACCAGCACCCGCCGGTGCCCGAACGGCCACAGCTCGTTGCCCGCGTTGCAGCAGTCCACGAAGCTGGCGTGCTGCGGGTGGATGAAGTCCACGTGATACTGCTCATTGAAATTGTCGATGCAGGTCTTCCAGTTGGCGTCGAGGCACACCGTCTGGTCGCTCACCAGCACCATGTCCTCGAACCGGTAGGGCGCCAGTTGCTCCTCGACCACGCCGAGGAATTCGGACAGCGGCCCGGCCTCCAGGTCCATGTTGATCCACACCAGCCCGCCCCAGCACTCCACCCGCACCGGCTTCAGCGATAGCTGTTCGCACGGCAGACCCTGTGCGAACCGCTCGGCGTCGGGCACCGATTTCAGCGTACCGTCCAGCTCATAGGTCCAGCCGTGATACGGGCACGCGATGGCCGGAACCGACCCGCGCTCGTTGGTCATGATCCGGTTGCCGCGGTGCTGGCAGGCGTTATACACCGCCGACAGCGCGCCCTCGCCAGTCCGCGTGACGATGACCGACTCCCGGCCGATGTCGAACACGAAGTAGTCGCCCGCCTCGCGCACGTCGCACGCGAGCCCGGCCAGCAGCCAGCTCCGTGTCCACATGCCGTCCCACTCGCGCGCCATGAACGCCCGCGACGTGTAGCGGTCCGCGTCCAGCGTCGCCTGGGCGCTCGGCCTGGCCGACGGTCCGCCCGCGAAATCGATATAGGTATTGGTCTGCGGCACTGACGCTGTCTCCCCGGTTTGGCCCGCGCGCTTTCGCGAAGCCTAGCACGGAAGCGGGCGGAACCAACCTTCGTTGTGGCCGTTTCGTAATCACCCTCCCTGAGAGTGCCCAACGTGAACGCCCTGCCGCCCGCCACCCGCCACATGAAGCTCAAGCTGGTCTCCAGCGACACGCTGCCCATCGTGCGCCGCCGCATGGGCAAGGGCTTCGGCTATTTCGACGCCGGCGGTTGCCGCATCTCCGATCCCGCGATCCTCAACCGCATCCGCATGCTGGCCATTCCGCCCGCCTACGAGGACGTTCGCATCGCGGCGCGTCCCCATGACCATCTGCAGGCGGTCGGGCGCGACCAGGCGGGCCGCGTCCAGTACCGCTACCACGCCGACTGGGAGCATGTGCGCGAGGCGCAGAAGGCCGACCAGCTCGCCGCCATCTGCGCGGTGCTGCCGCGCATCCGCCGCCGCGTCCTCGCCGATCTCGCGCTGCCTGGCCTGCCCTACGAAAAGACGCTCGCGGGCGTCGTCATGCTGATCGACCGCACCCACATCCGCATCGGCTGCGAGAACTACGTGCATTCGGGCCGCAGCCGCGGTGCGTCGACCCTGTTGAAGCGCAACGTCCAGCATCGGGACGAAGACTGGCTCGACGTCGCGTTCCGCGGCAAGGGAGGCAAGAAGTTCGACTTCTCCGTGCGCATCCCGTCGCTCGCCCGCGCCATTCCCGAATGGATGGCGCTGCCCGGCACGCGGCTGTTCCAGTACCGGGACGAGGCCGGCGCGGTCTGCCGCATCAGCGCCGCCGATACCAATGCCTATCTGCAGGAAATCGCCGGCGCGCCGATCACCGCCAAGACCTTCCGGACCATGGCCGCGAGCGCCATGGCCGCCGAGCGTCTCGGCCTCACCGAGCCGGCCGAAAGTCCCACCGGCCGGCGCCGCCAGATCAAGGGCGTGATGACCGACATCTCCCAGATGCTGGGCAACACCCCTACCATCGTCCGCAAGAGCTACGTCCACGGCCGCATCATCGACGCTTTCGAGCGCGGCGACCTCGCGGCGGTCTATGCGAAGGCGAAACCCGCCCGCTTCCTGTCCCGCCGCGAGGCCGCCCTCGCCCGGCTTTTCTCGGAGTAAGCAGCGCGCGCAGAAGCCCGCGTTCAGCCGGTTCCAGGTGTTGATCACGCCCTTGTTGTGACATCGGCTTTGCGTGCACAGTGCGCCAAAGCGCTTTCAGGCAAGGCGGAACGCCTTGCCGCCCCGAAATCCGCGTCGCTAAAGCGTGTGGTTCAGCTATTGCTGAACCACCGAGGAGAGACACCGCATGGCGAGCAAGAAACCGTTCCGCTTTTCCTGGCAGGCGTTCAACGCCAGCTCCGCATCCGAGTGGCGCGAGAAGGCCCGCCGTGCGGAGGCGCTCGGCTATTCCACCTTCCACGTCGCCGACCACTATATCGGCCCCGGCCCGGCGCTCGCCGCCACCAACCATCCGGTGCAGGACATCGCCGCCGTGCCTGCCCTCGCCATGGCCGCCGAGGCGACCAGCACCATCAACATCGGCGCCCGCGTGTTCTGCACCGGCTACCGGCCGGCGCCGATCCTGATCAAGGAAGCCATGACCCTGGACTTCCTGTCCGACGGCCGTTTCGAGCTGGGCCTGGGCGCCGGCTGGATCAGGAACGAGTACGAGGCCATGGGCATCCCCTTTCCCAGCGCCGGCACCCGAATCAGGCGGCTCGAGGAAACCATCCGCCTCGCCAAGGCATCCATGCGCGGCGAGATGCTGAACATCGAGGGCGAGCACGTCCGCGCCGTCGGCTACGAGGCCGTCCCCGTCCCGCCGCGCGGCCGTGTGCCGCTGATCGTCGGCGGCGGCGCGCCCAGGGTGCTCGGCGTCGCCGGGCGCGAGGCCGACATCGTCAGCATCAACTTCAACAACCACACCGGCATGATCGGGCCGGACTCCCTCGCCAACTCCACCGCCGCCGAGACTGCCAGGAAGATCGGCTGGATCAGGGACGGCGCCGGCGACCGGTTCGACGGCATCGAGCTGGAGATCGGCATGATCTTCGTCGCGCTCGACGACAGTCAGCGGGCCGCCGCCGAAACCTGGGCGAAAATGTTCAACATCACCCTCGACGACCTGAAGGACTGCCCGCACGCGCTGATCGGATCGGCGGACAGCGTCTGCGACGACCTGCACCGCCTGCGCGAGGAATTCGGCATCAGCTACATCAACGTCCAGGACCAGTACGGCGAGGCCTTCGCCCCCGTGGTCGCCCGGCTGGCGGGCAAGTAGTGGCGCCGTTGATCTGGTGATAGGCTTGCTTGCTCTCCAACATTCCTGGGGCAGGACATAACCTTCACCGTGTCCCTGAGCTTGACGAAGGGCCTTGCACGAACGCTGATGCAATGCCCTTCGTCAAGCTCAGGGACACGGATACAGGAGACCTGCATCAAACCTGATTCCCCGGTATCCCGTGCCGAACCATAAAATTGGGGCGTGCCGGTCAAGGCACGCCCCAGTCTTTTCAGGCTCTCGAAGTGGCGCGGATCAGAAGTCCGCGGCCAGCTCGATGCCCCAGCTCCAGCCCGGCCCGACGGTGCCGGACGCGAACAGCGGTGCGATGATCGCGGGTGTTTCGAACCGCTCGTTGGTCAGGTTGCGGCCGAACATCGTCACCCGGTACTTGTCCCAGATGTAGCTGACGGACGCGCTCAGGTCGTCGCGCGGACGAACCGCCCCCAGCGTCTGGTTGAGCAGATTGCCTTGTACCTTGCCGACATAGGCGTACTTGACGTTGATCTGGAGATCGCCCGGTCCGACCGGCACCGTGTAGACGCCGCCGATGCCCGCCGCCAGCTTCGGCGCGTCCCGGACCTGAAGATAGGAAGCATCGACGACGCACTCGGGACGGCCGGTGCAGGTGTCGTTCGGGTTGACGTCGGTGAAGAAGTCCTTGTACTGGGCGTCGAGCAGACCGATCGATCCGAACAGGTTGAGTTCCTCGGTCACGGCGGCCTGGACCTCGGCTTCGATACCCTTGTAGATCACGTTCGCCACGTTGGAGAACACCGTGGCCACCGTGTTGGTCGACTCGTCGAACTGTACCGCCTGTTCCTGCTTGTTCTTGAAGGTGTTGTGGAACAGGGCGATGTTGGTCTGCAGGCGGTTGTCGAACCACTGGGCCTTCACGCCGATTTCCCACGACCGCGAGGTCTCGGGGTCGTACTGGTCGCGCTCGAAGTCGGCCACGTTCTGGTTGACGCCGAAGAAACCGCCGGAGTGCCAGCCTTTCGAGAAAGTGCCATAGACCAGGATATCGTCG
>JBKJNE010000306.1:0-3238 GCA_046596015.1 Alphaproteobacteria bacterium | reverse complement strand
CATCACGCCGATGCGGGCGTGCCTGGCGTCGTCGACCGTCTCGATGGCCGGCCGTTCCTCGCCGCAGCCGGCAAGCGTTGCCGACGCCAGCGCCAAAGCCCCGAATAAGACCTGCCGAATCCGCACTTGCCGCGCCCCCAGCGCCCGGCCCACCGCCGGCCCTCGCACCGGTTGTACCGGCAACTAAACGGTCCGTCCAATTGAAGATTTCGCAGGCCGGGCGTGGCGGCGTCAGTCGTCGCGCTTGATGGCGTCCAGCATCCGGCCGAGTTTTTCCTGCTCGGCCTTTTCCGCCTGCTTTTGCACCTTGGTGCGGCCATGCAGGGCACGGCTTGCGGCGGCTTTCGCCTCCGCTTCGCTGCGGTCCCTGGCCTTGCGCGCCTGCCTGAGATTGACGACCTTGGTCATGACCCCGATGTGACGCTCGCCCGCGACCCGTGTCAACGGCGCGGATGCGCTGGCTCCGGCCGTCCGCTTGCGTCACTGTTGCGCTGGGGAAAACAGCACAATGGGGAACAAGATGGCTTCAGCTTCGACGACGCGGCCGCATTTTGCCGCGCTGGCGATCTTGCTGGCGATTTTCAGCCTGGCCGCCAGCCCGACGGTTGCGGATGGGGCGCCGGCGCCCAGCCCGCAGGCGGTTCAGGAGATGCTCGACAAGCAGGCCATCGCCGAGGTGATGATGACCTATTGCCGGGCGATCGATCATCTGGACGAGGCGTTGCTGCGCACGGTGTTCCACCCGGATTCGCAGCACAATCACGGCTTCAGGGGTCCGAGCTCGGACCCGGACGCCAAATCCGAGCCCGGCAAGCCCGGCGACTTCGTCGCCTATGCCATGCAGGCGCTGACGCGCATGACCCGGACCCATCACCAGCTCGGCAACATCTTCGTCGAAGTGCAGCCGGGCGGCACCGTCGCCTATACCGAGGCCTATTTCACCGCCTATCAGCGGATGCGCGCCAAGGGCGACCCGAAGGCCGGGCCGAACGCCTGGGACACCGAGATGGATTCGTGGGTGGGAGGCCGCTACATGGATCGCATGGAAAAGCGTGGCGGTGTCTGGAAGATCGCCCGCCGCACCGCCACCACCGACTGGCAGCGCCTCGAGCCGCCGACGCCGGCGAACTACTCGAGCGTGCCGCGCGAGATGCAGTCGCTCCAGAACAGGGACGATTTTGTTTACCGGCGCCAAGAGGTTTACAGCGACTAGACGACCGGACCCGGCGCCTGGGGAAGAGGACCACCGGCGGCTGCCCTCGCTTTCGGCTCACACCGAATTGATGATCCGTACCGCGCTGTTTCGGCCGGCCGGTGGAACTCCCGCGTTCTAATGGTGTTTGCCTCTCGCGGCCTTTCAATGGCCGCGTCAGTCTGTGGGAGTAGATCATGAAGATAAGAACCCTTGCGGTCCTGATAACCGGGGCAACGCTTCTCGGCGCATGCAGCACCACCACCGAGGAACGCACCACGGTGATCACGCCGGCACCACTCGGCGTCGGCGCCATCGTCGGAACGATGGCGGCGGATCGCAACGGCGACGGCCTTGTCGATGGCTACTACACGCCCGACGGCGTCTATCACGGCTTCGTCGCACCGCCGCCGCCGCCCTGCCCGGAGCCGATGCCGATGCCGCCGCGGCCCTCCGGGGAACGCGGCTGATCGAGCCGACGCAGCGACTCAAGCCGTCCCGTCGCGCTGGCCTCGGGCCGGCGGGAGGAGCGGTCTTTCGCGGCCTGGCCGCCGTTCTCGTGCTTCTCGCCGCAACGCCGGCGTCGGCGCGGGACGAAGGGCAGCTGCGCGCCGACATCAGGTCTTCCGCGGGACGGCAACTCAAGGGATTCTATGAGGCCCGGGGCTACATGCCGCTGTGGGTCAGGGACGGCGCCGTCGGCCCCGAAGCCGGACGGCTGATCGATCTCGTCGCCGCCGCGGACCTCGACGGTCTCGACCCTGACGACTATCAGCCGGACGACCTGCGCCGCGCGGTGGACAAGGCGCGCGGCGGTGAACCCGAGGCCGTTTCCGACGCTGAACTCAAGCTCTCGCGGGCCTTCGCCGACTATGTGCGCGACATGCGCGCCGAGCCCGCACCCGATACCGTCTATGTCGACGAGGAACTGGAGCCGGACCGCCGGAACCGCCTGGCCGTGCTGCGCGAGGCCGCCGTCGCCCCCTCACTGGCGGGCTATCTCGACTCCATGGGCTGGATGAACCCGGCCTATCCGTGGCTGCGCGGCGCGCTGGCCGAGTACCGGGCGCGCTGGAGCGACCTTCCCCGGGTCGGCATTCCCGAGGGGCCGCGGCTGCGGCCGGGCGACAAGGACGAGCGCGTGGCGATGCTGCGCGCCCGGCTCGGCCTTGGTGACGGCGGCAACTATGACAAGTTCCTGGCAGGCCGCGTGCGCGCATTCCAGGCCATGCACGGGCTGAAAGCCGATGGCATCGCCGGCGAAGCGACCATCGCGGCACTGAACCACGGCCCGGCCCACTACGAACGCCTGATCCAGTTGAACCTGCAGCGGGCGCGTGCGCTGCCCGGACCCGCGACCCGCCACATTGTCGTCGATGCCGCCGCAGCGCGTCTTTTGATGTACGAGAACGGCAAGGCCATCGACTCCATGCGCGTCGTGGTGGGCAAGACGTCCGACCCGACGCCGATGATGGCCGGCCTGATCCGTTACGTGGTGCTCGATCCCTACTGGAACCTGCCGCCCGATCTGGTAAGGCGGCGCCTGGCGCCCAGGGTGCTCGCGGGCGCGCCGTTCGCGGCGATGGGATACGAGGCGTTCTCCGGCTGGGATGATGACGCGAGGCCGCTCGATTCCTCGGAGATCGACTGGGAAGCGGTGGCGGCGGGCAAGGAGGAGCTACGCGTCCGGCAGCGCCCGGGAAAGAGCAATGCCATGGGCCGCATGAAGTTCATGTTTCCCAACGACCAGGGCATCTATCTGCACGACACGCCCGACCGAGGCCTGTTCGGCCAGACCGAGCGCCGTTTCAGCGCCGGCTGTGTCCGGGTGGAGGATGCGGCGCGGCTGGCGGATTGGCTGTTCGAGGGCAACCCGCCAGCGCCGGGGGGCACGCCCGACCAGCAGGTCTACCTGCCGGCGCCGGTTCCCGTCTACATCACCTACCTGACTGTCACGGCCGGGCCTGGCAAAGACGCCAGGCTGGCGTTTCTGCCCGACACCTATGGCCGGGACCACATCGAGCGGGAGCAGCCGCGCATGGTCGG
>JBKJNE010000522.1:0-2937 GCA_046596015.1 Alphaproteobacteria bacterium | reverse complement strand
CGTCGTAGGAGCCGGCATGCGTGGCGCCATCGGCGCCGACGAGGCCGGCGCGGTCGATGGCGAAGCGCACCGGCAGCGACTGGATCGCCACGTCGTGAACCACCTGGTCGTAGGCGCGCTGCAGGAAGGTTGAATAGATGGCGGCGAACGGCCGGTAGCCTTCTGACGCGAGACCGGCCGCGAAGGTGACGCCGTGCTGCTCGGCGATGCCGACGTCGAAGCAGCGCTCCGGGAAGCGCTCGGCGAACAGGTCGAGGCCGGTGCCCGACGGCATGGCGGCGCTGATCGCGACGATCCTGTCGTCGTGCTCGGCTTCCTTGATCAGCGCGTCGGCGAACACCCGGGTGTAGCTGGGCGCGTTGGCCTTGGCCTTCACCTGGGCGCCGGTCACCACGTCGAACTTGTTGACGCCGTGATACTTGTCGGCGGCGGCCTCGGCCGGCGGATAGCCCTTGCCCTTCTGGGTCACCACATGGACCAGCACCGGCCCGTCGATCTCGTCGCGGACGTTCTTCAGCACCGGCAGCAGATGGTCGATGTTATGGCCGTCGATCGGGCCAATGTAATAGAAACCCAGTTCCTCGAACAGCGTGCCGCCGGTCGCCATGCCGCGGGCATATTCCTCGACCTGCTTGGCGCGGCGCTCGATGGACTTGGGGAACTTGCTGGCGATCTGCTTGGCGATCTCGCGCAGGCCCAGATACTGCCGCGACGACAGCAGCCGGGCCAGATAGGCACTCATGGCGCCGACCGGCGGCGCGATCGACATGTCGTTGTCGTTGAGGATGACGATCAGCCGCTTGTCCATGGAGCCGGCGTTGTTCATGGCCTCATAGGCCATGCCAGCGCTCATCGCGCCATCGCCGATCACCGCGACGACGTTGTTCCGGCCGCCGGACAGATCCCGCGCCACCGCCATGCCCAGGCCCGCCGAGATCGAGGTCGAGCTATGCGCGGCGCCGAACGGATCGTATTCGCTCTCGGCACGCTTGGTGAAGCCGGAAAGGCCACCGCCCGAACGCAGCGTGTGCATCTGGTCGCGCCGGCCAGTCAGGATCTTGTGCGGATAGCACTGGTGGCCCACGTCCCAGATCAGCCGGTCGCGCGGCGTGTCGAAGACATAATGCAGTACCGTGGTCAGCTCGACGACGCCGAGGCCGGCGCCGAGATGACCGCCGGTGCGCGAGACCGTGTCGATGGTCGCGGCGCGCAATTCGTCGGCCACCTGACGGAGCCGCTTGGGCGGCAGCTTGCGAAGGTCTTCCGGCGTCTTGATGGTATCGAGAAGCGGTGTCTCACTCATCGGGCGGCCAACCTCTAATGCCGGCGGTTGATGACGAAATGGGGCAGCAGGCGCAGCAGCTCGGCCTTCTCGTCGAACATCTCCAGATGGACGCCCGCCTGGTCGGCCAGCATCCGGGCCTGGGTGCGGGCGCGCTCGACGCCGAGCAGCGAGACGAACGTCGCCTTGCCGGCATCGCCGTCCTTGCGGACCTTCTTGCCGACTTCCGCCTCGGTGCCCTCGACATCGAGCAGGTCGTCGACGATCTGGAACGCGAGGCCCAGGTCGTGGGCGTAGTTCTGCAGCGCCTGGCGCTGGTCCTTGCCGGCGCGGCCCATGATGGCGCCCGCCTCGACGGCGAAGCGGATCAGCGCGCCGGTCTTCATCTGCTGCAGCCGGGTGACCGCGCCGATGTCGAGTTCCTCGGTCTCGGCCAGCAGGTCGATCATCTGGCCGCCGACCATGCCGTGGGCGCCGGCCTCGCGGGCCATGGCGTGCACCAGTTCGGCGCGGACCAGCGGATCGTGATGGGTGCGGGGATCGGAGACGATCTCGAAGGCGTAGGTGAGCAGCGCGTCGCCCGCCAGCACCGCCGTCGCCTCGTCGAATTTCCGGTGAGTGGTCGGCATGCCCCGGCGCAGGTCGTCGTCGTCCATGCAGGGAAGGTCGTCATGCACCAGCGAATAGGTGTGGATGCACTCCAGCGCGCATGCCACTCGGGTAGACCGGTCTGTCGGCACTTCGAAAAGCGCGCCGCTCGCCAGCACCAGGAACGGCCGCAGCCGTTTCCCGCCCGCCAGCGTGGCGTAGCGCATGGCCTCCATCAACTGGGCTTCCTTGCCTTCCACCGGTGGCAGCAGGCGTTCGAGCGCCTGGTCGATGGCCTCGGCCACCTTGCCCATTTCGGCCTGCAGCACCGCGATGTCGGGAGTCGCGCTCAAATTCTGCCTCACTGGCTCAACCGATGTCGGCCGGCTGCGCCGACAGGCTGCCGTCGCTCGCCACGACCACTTTTTCGATTCGCGCCTGGGCGTCGGCCAGCTTGGCCGCGCAATGCTGCTTCAGGTGTGCTCCGCGTGTGTACATCTCGATCGACTCCTCCAACCCGACACGGCCTCCCTCGAGCTTTGCGACGACGGTCTCCAGCTCCTGAAGGGCCTGTTCGAATGTCATGCTGGCGATGTCGTCGGGTCGCGTCGTCTGCGTATCCACCATCACGTTTCCTTGTGTGTCCGCCGCTGCCGCCTTCAGCCGTGCCGCATGAGAGAACGGACATGCCCCGCAGCGCTCGCCGCGAGGTCTTTCAGGTTATATCCACCTTCCAAGGTAGAGACGACTCGCCCGTCGCACAAGCGTTCCGCTGTGGCGCAAAGCAGATCGGTGGCTGATTCGAAGTCCTTGGTGGCCACGTTCAAACCGGCAAGCGGATCGTTTTCATGGGCATCGAAACCCGCCGAAATCATCAGCAGCTCGGGATGGAAGTCGACGAGCGCCGGTATGATCCGGTCGGTCAGCGCGCGCAGGAAGGCCGCGCCGCCGGCGCCTTCGGCAAGGGGCACGTTGACGATGTTGCCGACGCCGGTCTCACCTGTCCGGCCGGTGCCCGGATAGAACGGAAATTGATGGCACGACGCGTAAAACAGCGTCGGATCGGC
>JBKJNE010000018.1:0-3793 GCA_046596015.1 Alphaproteobacteria bacterium | reverse complement strand
CAGAAACCCGGCTTGTCCCTGGCCGATATCTCGATGCGCTTGATCCACTTGGGCGACTTCCAGAAATAATATTGCGGGATCACAAGCCGCACCGGCCCGCCGTGCTGGCGCGGGATCGGCTTCCCTTCCCAGCGGTGGGCCAGCAGCGCATCCGGCGCCGCGAACGCCTCCAGGCTGACATTGGTGGTGTAGCCGTCATAGGAATGCATGATGACATGCCGGGCGTCGGCCTTGGGCCGGACCAGCTCCAGGATGCGGCCGGTGCTGACGCCTTCCCAGTGGTTGTCGTAGCGCGACCAGGTGGTGACGCAGTGGATGTCGGACACGTCCTCGAACACCGGCTGGCTGATGAAGTCCTGCCATTTCCATTCCAGCGGCTTCTCGACCAGCCCGTCGACCACCAGCTTCCACTTTTCGAGCGGCACGTCCGGCTGGACGCCCAGGTCGAGCACCGGCCAGTCCTTCGTCAGCCGCTGGCCCGGCGGCAGGCGCTGGGCGCGGTCCTCCATGGCCTGGTTGCCGGTGAGCAGGCGCCCGTCGCGCGCCCACTCCTGCTTGCGGCGGATCAGCTTCTGCTTGATCTCGCCATACATCTCGATGCCGTCGTCGTCCGCCATGCCGCTCCTCCGGGTCGCCTTCCTGTTATATCGTCATTTCCCTGCCCAGGATTACACACGGAAATAGGGTATGCGAGGAATGCACAGCGGGAAGCAGCCATGACCAAGGCCGCATGGCGGCCCATGACACCGGCGGACATTTCCGCCGTCGATGCCATCGCGGCGGCGATCCATGTGGCGCTGCCCGAGCACGCTTTCGTCTTCGCCGAGCGCCAGCGCCTCTATCCGGAAGGCTGCTTCATGCTGGAGGTCGATGGCGAGGCGGCCGGCTACGTCATCAGCCATCCCTGGCATTACCTGCGGCCGCCGCCGCTGAATACGCTGGTGGAGCGGATTCCCGAGGATGCCTCGACCTATTACATCCACGACCTGGCGCTGCTGCCGCTGTCGCGGCGGACCGGCGCCGGTTCGGCCATCGCGCACCGGCTGTTCGCCCGCGCCGAAACCGCCGGCCTGCCGAATATCTCGCTGATCGCCGTCTATGACGCCGCCGCGTTCTGGCGGCGGCACGGCTTCCGGGTCATCGACGACCCGGCCCTGGAGAAGAAGCTGGCCGGTTACGGCGACGAGGCACGCATGATGGTGCGGTTGGTCGAGCGGGCTTGAGGATCGCAAGTGGGCCTGGTCCTATCCCCGCGCGCGCAGCAGCCGGGCTTTCTGCTTCTGCCAGTCGCGGGCCTTTTCGGTCTCGCGCTTGTCGACCACGTTCTTGCCCTTGGCGAGGCCCAGCTCCAGCTTGGCCATGCCGCGGTCGTTGAAGTAGAGCTTGAGCGGCACCACGGTCATGCCGTTGCGGCGGATCGCCTGGGACAGTTTCTCGATCTCGCGGCGGCGCAGCAGTAGTTTCCTCGGGCGGCGCGTCTCGTGGTTCAGGTAGCTGGCCTGGTTGTATTCGGGGATGTAGGCGTTCACCAGGAACATCTCACCGTCCTTGGCTTCGGCATAGGACTCGGCGATGTTGGACTGGCCCAGCCGCAGCGACTTCACCTCGGAGCCCTGCAGCATGATGCCGGCCTCGAGCGTTTCCTCGATGAAGTAGTTGTAGCGCGCCTTGCGGTTCTCGGCGACGAGCTTGCGAACCGGCTCGTCCTTCTTCTTGGCCATCACAGCAGCCCGGCATGTTCCATCGCCGCGCGCACGGTCTGACGGGTGGATTCAGTCACCTGGACGAGCGGCAGGCGCACGTCCTCGCGGCACTTGCCCAGCAGGCTCGCCGCGTACTTCACCGGCGACGGGCTGGTCTCGACGAACAGCGCGCTGTGCAGCGGCATCAGCCTGTCCTGCAGCTCGAGCGCCGCGGCGTAGTTCCCCTGCAGGGTGGCGTTCTGGAACTGCGACACCAGGCGCGGCGCCACGTTGGCGGCCACCGAGATGCAGCCGACGCCGCCATGGGCGTTGAAGCCCAGCGCGATGCCGTCGTCGCCGCAAAGCTGGATGAATTCGGCGCCGCACTTCAGCCGCTGCAGGCTGGGGCGGGTCAGGTCGCCGGTCGCGTCCTTCACCCCGACGATGTTGGGCAACTCGGCGAGCCGGGCCATGATCTCGACCGACATGTTGACCACCGAGCGGCCCGGAATGTTGTAGATGAAGATCGGGATGTCGACGGCCTCGGCGATCGCCTTGAAATGGGCGTAGAGGCCTTCCTGGGTCGGCTTGTTGTAATAGGGCGTCACCACCAGCGCGGCGTCGGCGCCGGCACGCTTGGCATGGCGCGTCAGGGCGATGGCTTCCTCGGTGCTGTTGGAGCCCGACCCCGCCATCACCGGCACGCGGCCGCCAGCGGCCTCGATGCACAGCTCCACCACCCGCTTATGCTCGTCATGGCTCAGCGTCGGCGACTCGCCCGTCGTGCCCACCGGCACGAGTCCCTGTGTGCCCTCGTCGATCTGCCATTCGACGAAAGATTGGAACGCCGCCTGATCGACCTGTCCGTCCTTGAACGGGGTGATCAGCGCCGTGATCGAACCTCTGAACATTCTGTGCGCTACCGGGTCGTGATGCCGTTGTGGCCGCGAACATAATCATGCGCCCGTCCCGCCGCAAGCGGACAGGTCCAGACGTCCGCAGGTTATCTCGAACGGCCGATCAATTCTGTTGCCATCGTACTTCATATATCCGTATATTCGAATATATGAATGTCAATCTGGACCTCACCCTCGACGGCATGAAGGAGAACGCGGGCCGCGCCTGCGACTTCCTGCGCTCCATCGCGCACCCGCAACGGCTGCTCGTGCTGTGCCAGCTGTCGCACGCCGAAAGGCCGGTCGGCGAGCTGGCCGCCCTGCTGGGCATGCGCCAGTCCGCCCTGTCGCAGCACCTGGCCCGGCTGAAGGCCGAAGGGCTGGTGGCCGCGCGGCGGGACGGAACCTCGATCCATTACTCGCTGGCGCGGACCGAGATCCTGCCGGTGATCGAGGCGCTCTACGGCGTGTTCTGCAGACCGGCAGGCAAATGATGGCCGGACTGGCGCGCCACATCCCGATCCTGTCCTGGGGGCGCACCTATTCCGCGCGCGATCTGCCCGGCGACCTCACCGCCGGGCTGATCACGGCGATCATGCTGGTGCCGCAGGCCATGGCCTATGCGATGCTCGCCGGCCTGCCGCCCCAGGTCGGGTTGTATGCCAGCATCGCGCCGCCGATCCTTTACGGCATCTTCGGGTCGAGCCGGGCTCTCGCCGTCGGACCGGTCGCCATCGCCTCGCTGATGACGGCGACGGCGCTTACCGCCCTGTCGGCGCCCGGCAGCGCGTCCTATGTCGCCAATGCCCTCGTGCTGTCGCTGCTGATCGGCCTGATACTGCTGGTACTGGGCATGGTGCGCGCCGGATTCCTGGTGAACTTCCTGAGCCATCCGGTGATCTCCGGCTTCACCAGCGCCGCCGCCATCCTGATCGTCATCAGCCAGCTCAAGCACCTGCTGGGCATCGACATTCCCCGTGGGGAGGCCTTCGCGACGATTGTCAACGTGATCCACCATGTGGGCGAGACCAATCCGGCGACGCTGGCGATCGGCGCCGGCGCGCTGGCGATCCTCGTGATCATGCGCGGTCCGCTCGCTGCGTTGCTATCGCGGTTGACGGTGCCCGCCCTAGCCGCGCAGTTCATCACCCGATCGAGCCCGCTGCTCGCGGTGGTCCTCGGCATCGCCGTCACGGCGGGCTGGAGGCTCGCCGA
>JBKJNE010000551.1:0-7479 GCA_046596015.1 Alphaproteobacteria bacterium | reverse complement strand
CTCGGGCTTGTTGAGCTTCAGGTCGCTGCGCACGGCCGCGAACCCCGGGACCTTGGAGACCTGCTCGATGATCTTGTCGGCCGCCGCGTTCAGCTCCTCGTAGCTGCCGGTGGTCTGGATCACGAAGTCGATGTTGGCGTCCTGCGGCGAACTGCCGAACGCGCCCGGATTGTTGGGCAGGGCGATCACGCCGGGGATGGCGGCCATCTTGGGCGCGAACTCCTTCTGAATCTCCAGCGAGCCGCGGCCGCGCTCCTTCCACGGGGTCAGCAGCACGAAGGAATAGCCCTGGTTCACCGTCGGCCGGCCGACGGCGGTATAGAAGTTCTTCTGCACGTCGGGATGGGCGATATACAGCTTCTCCAGCTCGGCGGCGTACTTGTTCATGTATTCGGGCGTCGCGCCCTCGGGGCCAAGGAAGTATCCAACGAAATAGCCGCGGTCCTCCTGCGGCGACAGCTCGTGCTTGAGCGTGGAATAGAGCACGCCGGTGGCGGCGGCGATGCAGCCGGCGACCAGGAAGATGGCGTTGCGCCGGGCCATGGTCGCCGTGAGGGCTCGCCGGTAGCCGCGCATCAGCGCGCCGAACACCCGGTCGATGCGCTGCGCCAGCCAGCCGCCCTCGTTCATGCGCAGCATCTTCGAGCACATCATCGGCGTCAGCGTCAGCGCCACGAAGCCCGAGATCAGTACGGTGCCGGCCAGCGTCAGGGCGAACTCGGTGAACAGCTTACCGGTGCGCCCGGGCGTGAACGCCACCGGCGCGAACACGGCGACCAGGGTCAGCGTCATGGCGACGATGGCGAAACCGATTTCCTTGCTGCCCTTCAGCGCCGCCTCGCGCCGCTTCTCGCCATGCTCCATGTGCCGGTGGATGTTCTCCAGCATGATGATGGCGTCATCGACGACGAGGCCGATGGCGACGACCATGGCGAGCAGGGTCAGCGCGTTGATGCTGAAGCCGAATGCGAAGATCAGGAAAAATCCGCCGGTCAGCGCGATGGGGATGGTGAGCAGCGGGATCAGCGTCGCCCGCCACGATCCCAGGAACATGAAGATCACCGCCAGCACCAGGACGAAGGCCTCGATGAGGGTGACGTACACCGCGTCGATGGACGCCTTCACATAAACCGACTTGTCCCAGTTGATCTCGCCGGTAATGCCGTCGGGGAGGGACTTCAGCAGCTCGGGGAGGACGGCATGTACCTCATCGGCCACGGCCAGCGGATTGGCCTTGCCCTGCTTGACCACGCCAAGCGCAATGGCGGGACGCCCGCCGTAGCGGGCGATTTCGCGGTTCTCCTCCGCGCCCAGCTCGACCTTGGCCACATCCTTGATCCGGACGAGGTAGCCGTCGGCGTCCTTCAGGACGATCTGCTCGAACTCCTTGGGCGTGTTGAGGTCGGTCTCTGCAAGGACGGTGAACTCGCGTTCCTTGCTCTCGATACGGCCTGCCGGGATCTCGACGTTCTGCTGGCGCAGAGCGTCCTCCACGTCGGCGGGCGTGAGGCCGTAGGCGGCGAGGCGGGTGCGATCGAGCCAGATACGCATGGCGTAGTAGCGCGGCGCGTAATAGATCACCTTGGCGACACCCGGCAGCACCTGCAGCCGGTCCTTGATCAGCCGGTCGGCGGCCTCGGTGACCACGAGCTGGTCGAACTTGTCGCTGTAGAACACCACCCAGATCAGCGCGCCGGCGTCGGCCTCGACCTTGCCGATCACCGGCTCGTCGATCTCGTCGGGAAGCTGGCCGCGGGCGCGCGACACCCGGTCGCGGACGTCGCTCGCCGCGTCGTCCTCGTCGCGGTTCAGCTTGAAGCGGACGGTGATCTCGCTCTTTTCCGCGCGGCTGACCGAGCTGATGAAGTCGATGCCCTCGATGCCGGCCAGCTCCTCCTCGAGCGGGATGGTCACCTGGGATTCGATAACCTTGGCGCTGGCGCCTGGATAGCGGGTCTCGATGCTGACCACCGGTTCGTCGATGTCCGGGTACTCGCGCACGGAGAGGCGGTCCCAGGCGATCAGGCCCAGAAGCACCACCAGCATGTTCAGCACGGTCGCGAAGACCGGCCGGCGGATGCTGAGTTCCGAGATCTTCATGGCTAGTTGGCCGAGGCGCTTCTGACGTTCACGGACGCGCCGTCATGCAGCTTGAGCTGGCCGGCGGTCACCACCGTGTCGGTCGCGGACAGGCCGGACAGGATCTCCACCACGCCGTCGCGGCGCAGCCCGGTCTTCACCTGGGTCATGGAGGCCTTGCCGGCGGTCACCTTGTAGACGAAATGGTCGGTCCCCTGCGGGATGATCGCCTCCTCGGGGATCAGGATGGCGTTCTCGTGCCGCGCCAGCCCCAGCGAGGCGCGCGCGAACAGGCCGGGCCGCAGCACCCGGTCGCCGTTGCCGGCGCGGGCGCGGATAGCGAGGCTCCGGCCGTCGACGTCGACCTGCGGGTCGATGGCGTAGACCTTAGCCTCGAACGTCTGGCCGGGCAGGGCGTCGAGCTGGAATTTCACCGTCTGGCCCATGGCGACCTGCGCCAGGTACAGCTCCGGCACCCGGAACTCCAGCTTGATCGGGTCGATGACGTCGAGGGTCACCAGATCCTGGCCGGGCGTGACGTAGTCGCCGACCGCCACCTTGCGCAGGCCGGCCACGCCGTCATAGGGCGCGGTGATGCGGGTCTTGGCCATGCGGGCGCGGGCGAGCGCCACGGTTGCCTCGTCCATGCGCATCTTCGACAGGCTTTCGTCGCGGGTGCGCTGCGAGGCCGCGCCCTTGGTCAGCAGTTCGGCGGCGCGCTGGTTGTTGGCCTGGCTCAGGGTCAGGCTGGCCTGGGCCTGTGCCAGTTCGGCCTCGTGGATCGAGCTGTCCAGCGCGACGAGAAGCTGGCCCTTGCGCACCGGCTGGCCTTCCTGGAAGCCGATCGCGGTCACCACGCCCGCCAGCTCGGGCCGCATGACGATCGAGTCCTCGGACCGCAGGGTGCCGATGGCGCCGACTTCCTGCTGCATGGGCTGGACCCGGACCGGCACCGCCTCGACGATGACGCCATTGCCGGCGGGCGCGACCGCGCTGGCCGGGTCGTCGTTGCGCAGCACGCCCCAATAGACGCCGGCGCCGATGATCAGCGCGGCCAGGGCCGCGACGCCGATTTTCCTGTAGTCCCGCATCCCGTTCGCCGGTCGCCCTTTGTTTCCCCATGATCCGGCGGCCGCCATTAACCAGCACACGCGCAGATTTATTTCGACTCTAGGCCGGACGGGGCGGTTTGTCACCTGCGGCGCGTGACGGGCCGCCTGACAAAACAATCGTTCATCACGGCATGGCAGGGGGGGCCAGGGTTGGATGCAGGTCACCTCTGTATCCGTGTCCCTGAGCTCGTCGAAGGGCCTTGCACGGACGCTGATGCAAGGCCCTTCGACGAGCTCAGGGACACGGTTGACGTTGTGTTCTGCCGATGGAGGTTGGGGCGCAACCAAGCCGATCAGACACCCCGCTACTCCGTGATGAACACAAAAAAACGGGGGACCCGAAGGTCCCCCGGAGGCGTCCTTTCAGGGGATGCTAGAGATCGAAGCTCAGTTCCAGGCCCCAGTGGCGGCGCTGGTTGGGCACGCGGAACTCGAACAGGCCGCCCACATTGGTGGTCGCCTGGTTGTAGAGTTCGTTGGTGATGTTCTTGACGAAGAACGACACCCGGTAACGGTCCTGCATCTCGCGGAAGCTGATCGACGCGTTGAGGATCCAGTTGCCCTGGCGGTAGTGGTTCAGGAAGTCGCCGTTGAACTGGTCCACGCCGTCCAGCTCGGCCGCGGTCGAGGCCGAGATGAACTGCTTGGTGCGATAGAGCGCATCGGCGGCGAAGTTCAGGGTGCCCAGATTGCCGATCGGGATGTCGTAGCTGGCGCCGAACGACAGCGTCCACTTGGACGTGCGCGGGCCGGGCACCAGGTTGGAGTTGTCGGTCGGCACCAGCCAGCCGAGGAACTGGCCGATCTCGTTGAACACCTTCTCGGCGTCGGCGCACTGCTCGAGGAAGTCGAAGGGCGGCGGCGGCGGGACGTTGGGATCGGTGCCGCTGAAGCCGTCGCCGTCGGTGCAGAAGCCCTTCTGGTTGGTGTCGAGGAAACCTACCGATCCGAAGATGTTGAGGCCCTCGACCGGGATGGTCGACCACTCGAGCTCGACGCCCCGGTTGGTCACCGAGCCGATGTTGGCGACGACGGTTTCCTGGCCGCCGGCGCCCTGCGATGGGCGGATGAAGCCCTGCTGCAGGTCGTGGGTAATGGTCCAGAAGCCGTTGAGGTTGAGCTGAAGGCGGTTGTCGAACCATTCGGACTTGACGCCCACCTCGAAGTTGTCGGCGCGTTCCGGATCGAATGGGCCGATGGTGGTCGGCGAGGTGGCGCGGCCGTTGAAGCCGCCCGACCGGAAGCCGCGGCTCCAGGTGGCGAAGGTCATCAGGTCGTCGTTCCACTCGTACTTGATGCCGACCTTCGGACTGAAGTTGCTCCACGACGCCTTGCCCAGCAGCCGGTTGTTGCAGAAGATCTGGCCGTCGGCCGGGTTGCCGGTCACCACCGGACGGCAGCCGCCCTCGACGCCGCCGCTGGCGTCGAAGCCGTAGGCGGGCGCCAGGGCGAAGCGGGGCGTGCCGGCGCCGTCGATCAGGAAGGTCGGCCTGGTCAGGTCCGGCGTCCAGGTCGGCACGTTGTTGCAGCCCGAGGCGTCGCTGACGAACTCGGCGGTGGGATCGCCGGCGCCGACACCGCAATGCTGGAAGTCCTTCGACTCATGCGTGTAGCGGACGCCGGCTGTCAGGCTCAGCTTGTCGGTGATGTGCCAACTGCCCGTGATATAGGCGGCGTAGGATTCGTTGACCTGATTGGTCCAGCCGCCCTGACCGTTGACTTCGGGGTGGGTGAAGGTGGTGCCGGAGAACGGCCCGAACAGGATATTCGGCTCGAACAGCACCCCGAAGGATTGCTGCAGCATGGTGTATTCCTGCTTGAAGTAGTAGACGCCGGCGACGAAGTCGAAGATGTCGGAAAAGTCCGATGCGAAGCGCAGTTCCTGGGTGGTCTGGAAGTGCTTCTGGTCGCGGATGCCGGCGAACATGTCGAGGGCGGACGTCTCGATCATGAACCGGATGCTTTCCTTGACCTTCCGGTAGTTGCCCGTATAGGTGATCGTGCCGATGTCGGGGATGTCGTAGTTCACCTCGCCGGTGATGCCCCAGATGTCATTGTTGGCGAAGTTGCCGCGCTCCTCCTCGTTGTAGAAGGTGTACTCCTCCTTCACCGTCACGTCCTCGATGGGCTTGCCGCAGAGCGCGTCGGCCTGGGCGGCGGCGGTGAACACATCCTTGCCCTGGACGATGTTGGCGAACAGGAATTCGCCGAGGATGACGAGGTCGTTGGCGGCGCCGGGTCCGAAGCCGCCGCCGCCGAGCGCCTGCAAGGTGCTCTGGCGGCAGTAGTTGTGCGACTGTGTCGGATAGCTATCGTCGCGGATGCGGCTGTATTCGCCGCGGATGACGATATCCAGATTGTCGTTGGGCGTGAACCGGATCGACGGGTTGAAGGTCAGGCGCTCGTTGGCGCCGCGCTTCTCGTTGTTGAACGAATTGCGCCAGAAGCCGTCGAAATTGGTCGACTTGGCCGCGACGCGCATGGCCACCTTGTCATCGACGATGGGCACGTTGACGACGCCGCTGATGTCCATGCGGCCGAACTGGCCGACCACCACCTTGCCCGAGATGGAGGCGTCCTCCAGGTCAGGCTTGTTGTGCTCGACGACGACGGCGCCGGCTACGGTGTTGTGGCCGAACTCGGTGCCCTGCGGGCCGCGCAGGATCTGCACCGACGACACGTCGAGGAAGTCGGACAGGGCGGTCGAGACGCGCGCCTGGTAGACGCCGTCGATGAAGATCGACACCTTCGGGTCGGTCGCCGACTCGATGTCGGCGGTGCCCTGGCCGCGGATGTAGAACGAGGCCGAGTTCTGGAAGATGCCGACCGGCTCCAGCGAGACGTTCGGCGCGAACTGGGTAACGTCGCGCAGGTCCTGGGCGAAGGACTGCTGCAACTGTTCGCCGGTGACCGCGGTCATCGAGACCGGGATTTCCTGGACGTCCTGCTGGCCCTGCTTGGTGGTGACGACGACCTGCTCGATCACCCGCTTGCCGCCCGATGTGGGGGGCGCGGGCGGCGGTGTGTTCTGGGCGAATGCCGCCCCGGCGGTCAGCGCGATGGTCGAAACGGCGAGCAGCGAAGACTGAATGCGAAGCTTGTCGAGCAAGCCATGATTGGCGGCCATGTGGGTTCCCCTCCCCAGTTGAAAGTCACATCTCCCCTGTCTCCCGAAATACTCCGGGAGTTGAATCTCGATGTCCGCGAGCCGAAGCCTTCCCCGTTTCGGCACGAATGTTTACCACCCCGTAACATCACCCAAAATGGCCGGGATGTGAATGCATAAAATTTGGGCAGCAATGCTGACGTTACTTGTTGACAAGCAAGTTCGCATGAAACGGTTGGTCACGGAGCAGCGAGATGCCTCGTCGGCTTGGTTGTTCTCCACCTCTCCTGGGGCAAGACATCGTTTTCACCGTGTCCCTGAGCTCGTCGAAGGGCCTTGCATCAGCGTTCGGGCAAGGCCCTTCGACGAGCTCAGGGACACGGATACAGAGGTGACCTGCGTCCAACCCTGATTTCCCGCTATTCCGTGATGAACCATAAAAAAGGGGAGCCCGAAGGCTCCCCCGAAGTCGGACTTCTGATCCGGTTCTACATGTCGAACGAGATCTTGATGCCGTAGGTGCGCGGGTTGTTGTCCTGGATGAAGTTGAACAGCGTCGCCACCGCGGTCAGGGACTGCATGTAGCGCTCGTTGGTCAGGTTGCGGACAAACAGCGACACCTTGTAGCGGTCGTCGGTCTCACGGAACGTCACGCTGGCGTTGAGGATGTGAGCGGCCTCGCGGATCGGGGTGACGTTGAACCCGTTGAAGTTCGGGATGCCCGCGGTGCTGCCCGCCGGGACGCCGTTCGACGCCTGGTTCGACTTGGACTGGTAGCGCCAGTCGCCGGCGAACTCCAGGAAGCCCATGTTGCCGACCGGGATTTCATAGGACAGGCCGGCCGAGAACGTCCACTTCGGCGCGCGGACCAGCGGCATGTCCGAGTTGTCGGTCGGGAAAATGAAGAAGGTGGTTCCCGCCGAGACGAAGCTGAAGGCGTTGTCCGGATCGCACGAACCGCTCGCCGGGCCGGGATTGACCGTCGACGGACCGTCGATGTCGACGCAGAAGTCGGTGCGCTTGGCGTCCAGGTAGCCCACCGTGCTCCACAGCCGCAGGCCGTCGGCGGGGACCGCGGTGATTTCCAGCTCAAGACCGCGCGACACGGCGTCGGCCGCGTTGTCGGTCACCGTCTCCTGGCCGCCGCCCGAACCGGCGGACGACCGGATGATGCCGACCTGC
>JBKJNE010000528.1:0-3282 GCA_046596015.1 Alphaproteobacteria bacterium | reverse complement strand
CGTTCATGGACGTGCCGCCCGAGGCGCTGATCTCGGCGATCAGGACCCACCAGAAATACCCCATGTTCCGCGACCGGGCGGGCAATCTGGCGCCGCGCTTCGCCATCGTGTCGAACCTGGTGGCGAAGGACGGCGGCAAGGCGATCATCGCCGGCAACGAGCGCGTGCTCAGCGCGCGCCTGTCCGACACCAAGTTCTTCTGGGACCTGGACCGCAAGACTACCCTCGAAAGCCGCCTTCCGGCACTGGACGAAGTCGTATTCCACAAGGAAATAGGGACGCTAGGGCAAAAGGGTAAAGCTGTTGAAGCTTTTGCTAAACGGCTCGCAAGACGTGCCAATGCGGACCCGGATAAGGTCTGGGAGGCAGCCCGGCTGGCTAAGGCGGACCTCCGCACCGAAATGGTCGGGGAGTTTCCTGAACTTCAGGGCGTCATGGGACGCTACTACGCCCTAAACGAAGGAAAAGACTCGGAGGTCGCTGATGCCATTGCCGACCACTATCGCCCCCAGGGACCAAATGATCGTTGCCCGAGCGCACCGGTCAGTGTTGCTCTAGCGCTCGCTGACAAACTCTACACCCTTGTTGGGTTTTTCAAGATTGGCGAAAAGCCAACTGGATCAAAGGATCCTTTTGCCCTTCGTCGAGCGGCGTTGGGCGTTATCAGGCTGATTCTGGAGAACGGGATTAGACTGAACCTTCGGCGAGAATTTATTTTTGTTTCCAATGCGTTTCCTGGCTATGAATACGCTGAGGATTATGGCGAGTGGGGCAACGCTGACGAGGTTTCTCGTAACCTCGTAATGTGGCAGCAGGAACTCCTCGATTTCTTTGCAGACCGCATGAAAATTTACCTTCGCGAGCAGGGCGTGCGCCACGACCTGATCACCGCCGTCTTTGCCCTCAGCGGCGAGGACGATCTGGTGCGCCTGCTCGACCGGGTGAAGGCGCTGCAGGGTTTCCTCGACACCGAGGACGGCGTCAACCTGCTGGCGGCCTACAAGCGCGCCACCAACATCGTGCGCATCGAGGAGAAGAAGGATGGCGCGTCCTATGACGGCGCCGCCGACTACGAGCGGCTGGCGCAGGAGGAGGAGAAGGTGCTGCACGCCCGCCTTGCCGACGCCATGGACGCCGCCGAGGCCGCCGTGAAGGACGAGCGCTTCACCGACGCCATGGCGGCGCTCGCGGGCCTGCGCCGCCCCGTCGATGCGTTTTTCGATCATGTGACGGTGAACGCCGAGGACACGGACCTGCGCCGCAACCGGCTGCTGCTGCTGTCGCAAATCCGTGCGACGCTCAACCAGGTGGCGGATTTCTCGAAGATCGAGGGATGATGCGGACGTTGCGCATCGGAGCCGCACCACACACAATCGGCGGTGGATGCGCGGATGGATCGCCCCTCACCCTAGCCCTCTCCCAGAGGGAGAGGGAATAGGTCGAAGCGGTTGCGCTCATTGACCCTCTCCCCTTGGGAGAGGGAGGGACCCGCGCCCGGCGGGCGCGGGAGGGTGAGGGGCGTTCTCTCCGGGGGACGCCGCCAAGGAGAGTCGTGGATGACGAAATGGGTCTACAGCTTCGGTGGCGGCGCGTCGGAAGGCGATGCCGGGCTGAAGAACCTGCTGGGCGGCAAAGGCGCCAACCTGGCCGAGATGAGCAATCTGGGTCTTCCCGTGCCGCCGGGCTTCACCATTTCCACCGAGGTCTGCACCGCCTACTATGACAACAACCGCGTCTATCCCGCTGAACTGAAAGAGCAACTTTCGGATGCGCTGGCCAAGGTGGAGGGCATCGTCGGCGCGAAATTCGGCGACAAGGCGAACCCGCTTCTCGTGTCGGTACGCTCGGGTGCGCGGGCGTCCATGCCGGGCATGATGGACACGGTCCTCAATTTGGGCCTCAACGACGAGACCGTCGAGGGCCTGGCCGCGCTGTCGGGCAACCCGCGCTTCGCCTATGACAGCTACCGGCGCTTCATCCAGATGTATTCCGACGTGGTGCTGGAAGTGGACCACTACCACTTCGAGGAAATCCTCGACATCCACAAGGAAGACCATGGGGTTACGCTCGATACCGAACTCGGCGTCGAGGAACTCCGGGCGCTGGTCGAGGCCTACAAGGACAAGGTCCGGGAAGAGCTGGGCAAGCCGTTCCCCACCGATCCGCACGAGCAGCTCTGGGGCGCCATCGGGGCCGTGTTCAACTCCTGGCAGAACGACCGCGCCAAGGTCTACCGCCGCCTGCACAGCATCCCGGAAGCCTGGGGCACGGCGGTCAACGTGCAGGCCATGGTGTTCGGCAACATGGGCGAGGATTCGGCGACCGGCGTCGCCTTCACACGCAACCCGGCCAACGGCAACAGGGAGCTCTATGGTGAGTACCTGCTGAACGCCCAGGGCGAGGACGTGGTGGCCGGCGTCCGCACGCCGCGCTACATCAGCATGGCGGCCAGGCAGGCGGCGGACGAGACCGACCCGTCGCTGGAGGAATCGCTGCCCGAGACCTTCCGCGAATTGTCAGCCATCATGGGCAAGCTCGAGGCCCATTACCGCGACATGCAGGACATCGAGTTCACGGTCCAGAAGGGCCGGCTGTGGATGCTGCAGACCCGCAGCGGCAAGCGCACCGCCGCCGCCGCCCTCAAGATCGCTGTCGAGATGGCTCATGACGGGCTCATCACCGAGCGCGAGGCCATCGGCCGCATGGACCCGGAGGCGCTCGACCAGTTGCTCCACCCGACGCTCGATCCGGACGCCCACAAGGAAATCCTGACCCGCGGCCTGCCGGCGTCGCCCGGTGCGGCCAGCGGCATGATCGTGTTCGACGCCGACGAGGCCGAGCGTGCCGCCTCCGAGGGCAGGGACGTGATCCTGGTCCGCATCGAGACTAGCCCCGAGGACATCCACGGCATGCACGCCGCCAAGGGCATCCTGACCAGCCGCGGCGGCATGACCAGCCATGCGGCCGTGGTCGCCCGCGGCATGGGCCGGCCCTGCGTGTCGGGCGCCGGGTCGCTGCGCATCGACTACAACGCGGGCACCCTGTCGGTGGCCGGCGAGACGCTGAAGCGCGGCGACATCATCACCCTGGACGGCACGACGGGCGAGGTGATCAAAGGCGCGGTGCCGACAATCCATCCGGAACTCTCGGGCGACTTCGCCACCCTGATGGGCTGGGCCGACAAGGTGCGCCGCATGAAGGTGCGCACCAACGCCGAAACCCCGCTCGACGCGCGCACCGCCCGCCAGTTCGGCGCCGAGGGCATCGGCCTGTGCCGCACCG
>JBKJNE010000472.1:0-5349 GCA_046596015.1 Alphaproteobacteria bacterium | reverse complement strand
GCGGGCGTTCCGCGAGGCTGGGGCGTGCCCTCTTCAGCTGCCTGGCGAGTTCGCGCTGCACGAAGCGCTCGCGCAGGAGCTGGCGATTCTTGCGGCTGATGCGACCGATGCGACGGAACATGACCTGACTCCTTGCCCACACTGAGGCGAGAGCCGGTGAGGAGCCTCCCGGTCGGTGGCGGCGAAAAGAGCGGGCCTGCGCCCGCGCAACAAATAGCCCCGATCGGCGCAACCGGACCCTAAGGCCGGGCAGCAGACCTGAGACGGATGTTATGAAGACCCCAGCGCATCGAAACCCGCGGCTGGCATAGGCCCCTCTTTCCCTCGCCAAAACCTAGGAACTTTGCTCGTCACCGGCGTGTCCTGGAACCCCTCCAGACCTCGCCGATGGGGCTAAGTGTCGATAGATTCTTCGTTATTAGGAAGTAACATGCATAGGAATAAAATGTGATTGATTCTCTCTAAATCGTGATTTTACGGTGAAACCGTGGCGGATACGTCTCAAATACGGCTTGATTCGGGCCGTCGCGGCCAGGTTTCCCAAATCCAGCTTGTGAAATCGGCCGCTGTACTGCGCGGCGGCAGGCTGGCGGTATCTTGAGGCCGCCCACAAAAAGGATGTGGGAAGCACGCTGCCTGGGCGCCACGGCCAGATGCTTAAATTTTGTAATATCGAGTCTTTCCCGTAACGGTATGGTTGCTTGCCCGCAACGGGTGGACGGCGCGGCTTCCCGCCGAACGGTGATCTCCCGCCGCCATGTCACACGGCACTCTCCCGCTGATGGGGGCTCGGTGCCGGAGGCCGGGCCTGATCGATCCGGAAGGCGAGGTGCAGACCGTCGCTTTCCAGATCGCGGAAGGCGCGATCAATGCGCTCTATATCGTGCGCAACCCGGACACGCTGAAGCACCTGAACTGATGGTATTGCCGCCTGGCCGATCCTGTACCAACCGCGAGACTCATCATATCGAAATTGATCTCAATTTTAACCAAACTACTCTGTTGAATGATTTATCCATGTAGGGTTCCCCTGATGCCGTTTCTTGTGTCCAGGGGGTGGAGAGATTGTGGCGATTTCCGGGCTACTTTCTGGCAAGCCGGCTCTACTATTTCGCGCCTGCAAAATAAAGTTGACCTAAGGTTGCATAGAGATACATCCTGCACAACGCAGGGTCATCCTCCTAGGAGGTGGGGCCATGGCGAGCAGGGTGTGGGCCACCCTGTCCGGCATGTGGCGCTGCATCGATAATGCTGAGGCCGACAAGTTGTCCTGTCCGGATATTGCGGAGGCGTAACTTGTTGTGGAATTGGGCCGGGTCATACGGCGGTTTTGGCGCCGTTGACGTTACGACACTAGGCATGACCGCAGGCTGTTGCCTGGCGCTCACCACCGCCATCTGGGCGCGGCCGCTGGGCGCTGCCCTGAATGTAATGGACAAGCCGGACGGCGCGCGCAAGCTGCACGCGGCGCCGACCCCGCTGGTCGGCGGCATCGGCCTGTTCCTGGCGCTGGCCGCCGGCGTGGCGCTGCAAGCCGCGGTATTCGGCCGGGCGTCCCCCGCCGTGACGGCCATCGCCTTGGTTTCAGGCGTGTTTTTCCTGCTCGGCTTCATGGACGACCGCAAGCACATCAACCCGTGGCTGCGCCTCGCGGTCGGCATCCTGGGCACCGGCATCGCCGCGATCGCGGTGCCGGAGTTGCGCGTCGCGGCGCTGTGGTTCCCGGATCTGGGCTTCACGCTGACGCTCGGCCTGGCGGCCGTGCCCTTCACCGTGTTCTGCGTGCTGTGCCTGAAGCACGGCTCGAACCTTTCCGACGGCCTCAACGGGCTGTTCCTGGGGATGTGCATCATCTGGCTGGTGCTGCTGGCACCGTGGATGACGCCGGAGACCAGCGTGCTGCTGATCCCGACGGCGGGCGCGCTCGCCGTGCTGCTGCTCGCCAATTTGAAGGGCCGCCTGTTCACCGGCGATTCCGGCGCCTACATGATGTCGTCGCTGATCGGCTTCGCGGCCATCGAGGCCTACACCAGCCATCGCGGCGGCATGCCGGCGCTGTATCTGGGCGCCTGCTTCCTGATCCCGGTGCTCGACATGGGCCGGGTGATGGCGGTGCGCATCCGGCGCGGCACCGGCGCGTTCACGCCGGGGCGCGACCATCTGCACCACTATTTGAAGGACTGGACCGGCAGCTCGAACCGGGCCGTCGCGGTCTATCTGGCGCTCTGCGCCATTCCCGCGCTGCACGCCTATCTCGGCGCGCCGCTGGTGCTGGTGATGGGCCTGCAGATGCTGGCCTATGGCGCGGCGCTGTCGGTCAACCGCGGCCGGGTTCGCGCCGCGGCGCGGCCCACCCGCATCGAGCAGCAGCAGCAGCCGGTCTATGGCGGCGGTCGCTTCAATCAAAGCCCGAAGCCCTACCAGAACCGCGAGTAGGCCGGCATGGGCCGGATCGTCGCGATCAACCGCTACTACTGGCCGGACCACTCCGCCACCAGCCAGTTGCTGACCGACCTGCTGGAGCATCTGGCGGCGGGCGGACAGGAGGTGCTGGCGGTCACCAGCCGGCAGCGCTACGACCGGCCGGACGCGGCGCTTGCGAAAGCCGAGACGCACCGGGGCGTCGGCATCCGCCGGCTGTGGAGCACGAGATTCGGCCGGTCCGGCCTGGCCGGACGCGCCGTCGATTATCTGAGCTTCTACGCATCGGCGTTGCTCACGCTTGTGTTCAAGGTTCGGGGGGGAGACACGATCCTGGCGATGACCGACCCGCCGCTGCTTTCCGTGGTGGCCGGCGTGGTCGCGGCCGTGAAACGGGCACGGCTGGTGAACTGGTGCCAGGATCTGTTCCCGGAGATCGCCGAGCGGCTGGACGTGCCCATGGTCCGCGGCGCCGTGGCCCGCGCGCTGCTGTCCGCCCGCAACGCCTCGTTCCGCGCCGCCCACGCCAACGTGGTGCTGTGCGACACCATGGCAAGCCACCTGCTGAGCCAGCGGGTGCCGGCCGAGCGCACCGTCATCGTCCACAACTGGGCCGACGGCGACATCACGCCGGTGAGCCGCGACACCAATCCGCTGCGCCGGGAATGGGGGTTGGGCGACCGCTTCGTGGTCGGCTATTCAGGCAATCTGGGCCGGGCGCACGACCACGACGCGCTGCTCGACCTGATGCGGCGTCTGCGCGGCCATGACGATGTCGTCTTCCTGTTCATCGGCGGCGGCGCCGGGCTCGACCGGCTGAAGGTCATGGCGACGGACGCGGTGCTGCCCAACGTGCAGTTCCGCGCCTACCAGCCGCGCGAGCGCCTGTCGCAGAGCCTGTCGGCCCCGGACGTGCACCTGGTGAGTTTGCGCGAGGAGATGGAGGGCCTGATCATGCCGAGCAAGATCTACGGCATCCTGGCGGCGGGCCGCCCGACGCTGTTCCTGGGTTCGGCCGAGGGCAGCATCCAGCGCATCGTCGACAGCTTCGGCGCCGGCGCGCCGGCGGTGGGCGCGGACATGGCATCGGCGGCGGCCTGGATCGTCGCCAGCAAACGCGACCGGCCACTGCTCGCCCGCATGGGCGACGGCGCCCGCCACGCCTACGAAACGGAATTCAACCGGGCGATCAGCCTGGAGCAGTTCGAGCGGGTGTTCGGCCCGGTTGTTACGCCCCGGGCTGCCTAGGCGGCCGCGCCGCGCAGCGATCCCTGCCGCGCCAGGTACCACTGATAGGTCGTGCGCAGGCCCTCCTCGAGCGGGATCTTCGCCGTCCAGCCCATCCGCGACAGCCGCGAGATGTCGAGCAGCTTGCGCGGCGTGCCGTCGGGCTTCGACGGGTCGAACGTGACCCGGCCCTTGAAGCCGGCGATGCCGGCGAGCAGGCCCGCCAGCTCGGCGATGCTGACGTCCGTTCCCGTGCCGACATTGATGTGCGACAGCATGGGCTGGATGTTCGCCTTGTAGGCCGCATCGTCGAGGCCGAGCACGAACAGCGACGCCTCGGCCATGTCGTCGACATGCAGGAACTCGCGGAACGGCGTGCCGCTGCCCCAGATCGCCACCTCGGGAAAGCCATCCCGCGCCGCCTCGTGGAACCGCCGCATCAGCGCCGGCACCACATGGGAGTTGTCCGGGTGAAAATTGTCGCCGGGGCCGTAGAGGTTGGTGGGCATCACGCTGCGGTAGTCGACGCCATATTGCCGGTTGTAGCTTTCGCACAGCTTGATGCCGGCGATCTTGGCGATGGCATAGGGCTCGTTGGTCGGCTCGAGCGTGCCGGTGAGCAGCGCTTCCTCGCGCATGGGCTGTTCGGCATGCTTGGGATAGATGCACGAGCTGCCGAGCAGCAGCAGGCGCCTGACGCCGGCCGCGAACGCCTGATGGATCACGTTGCACTCGATCATCAGGTTCTCGTAGATGAACGCGGCCGGATAGGTGTCGTTGGCGTGGATGCCGCCGACCCTGGCGGCGGCGAGGATGACTACATCGACCGGTTCCGTCTCGAAGAACCGCCGCACCGCCGCCTGGTCCACCAGGTCCAGCTCGGCGTGCGAGCGGGTCACGATCCCGCCCGGCGCATGGCCATCCGCCGTCAGCTTCCTGAGAATGGCCGAGCCGACCATGCCGCCATGGCCGGCAACGAAGATGCGCTTGCCTGCCAGACCGCTCTCAGCCGTCATGGGATGCTCCCCTCGCCGCTAGGCCGACTTGCGGTCGGCGATCAGGTTGCTGAAATAGTCGATGGTCCAGCCCAGTCCCTGATCGAGCATGATCGTCGGTTGCCAATCGAGGAGCGCCCTGGCCTTGCCGATGTCCGGGCAGCGCTGCTTGGGGTCGTCCTGCGGGATGTCGCGGTAGACGATCTGGCTTTTCGACCCGGTCTGCGTCACCACCTTCTCGGCCAGTTCCCTGATGGTGAATTCGCCCGGATTGCCCAGATTGACCGGGCCGGTGACCTCGTCGCCCGTGGCCATCAGCCGGATGAACGCCTCGACCATGTCCTCGACGAAGCAGAACGAGCGGGTCTGGCTGCCGTCGCCATAGAGGGTGATCGGCTCGCCCTGCAGCGCCTGCATGATGAAGTTCGACACCACGCGTCCGTCGGCCGGGTGCATGCGCGGGCCGTAGGTGTTGAAGATGCGCGCGACCTTGATCTGCAGGCCGTGCTGCCGGTGGTAGTCGAAGAACAGGGTTTCGGCGCAGCGCTTGCCCTCGTCGTAGCAGGACCGGAGGCCGATCGGGTTGACGTTGCCCCAGTATTCTTCGGTCTGCGGATGGACGACCGGATCGCCATAGACCTCGCTGGTCGATGCCTGGAAGATCTTGCATTTCAGCCGCTTGGCGAGCCCGAGCATGTTGATCGCC
>JBKJNE010000436.1:0-4173 GCA_046596015.1 Alphaproteobacteria bacterium | reverse complement strand
ATATTTCGGGCCGGCCACCGAGGGCTGGGTGCGGCTGCTGCCGGCGATGCTCGGCGCGGCGGCGTTTGTGCCGTTCTATGCGATCTGCCGCCGGCTGAAGCTGGAGCCGGGCGCGCTGGCGGTGGCGCTGGCGCTGTTCACCGCCAGCGCGGTGCTGATCGGCTACGCGCAATATGCCCGCATGTTCTCGCTGCTGCAGCTCGCGGGGGCGCTGTCGGTCCTCGCGTTCCTGGCGTTCGCCGGCACCGGCGGCCGCCGCGCCTTCTGGACGCTGACCGCGGCCAACGTACTTATGGTCCATGCCCATTACTGGGGATGGATGGCGGTGCTGGCGCAGTTCTGCATCCTGCTACTGCTGCGCCGCGACCGTCTGGCGGACCATGCGAAGTCGGCGGCGCTCACGGTTCTGGCGTTCCTGCCCTGGGCCGTCGCGGTCGCCGCGGCCGCCAGCAGCAAGGGCAGCGCCACGGCGCAGATCCAGTGGATGGGCGCGCCCGACTGGCTGAACCTAGTGTGGCTGTTCGGCAACCTGTCCGGCGCGCCGGATATCCCGCGCGGCACGGCCATCGGCCTCGCCCTGTTCGCGGTGCCGCTGGGCTTCCTGGCATGGCGGCTGGCGCGCGAGCGGGCGTTCGCGCCGCTCTGCCTGATCCTGCTGATCGCGGTGCCTGTCGTGGCGACGATCCTGCTCGGCCTCGTCACCGGCCAGCCGGTCTGGGGCGAGCGGCACCTGAGCATGGTCGCCGTGCCGTATTTCCTGCTGGTCGCGGTCACCACCATGAGCGTGCCGTGGCCGCGCGTCCGCGCCGGGCTGCAGGTCGCGCTGATGCTGTGGGCGACGCTGGCGGGCGCGCAGTTCCTGCTGCAGCCCAGCCGCATGCTGCAATGGGGCCAGCTGGTCGACGCCATGGTCGAGGATTCACCGGGGCGGCCGTTGGTGATCCAGACCGCCGAGCCCTGGCTGCGCGATCCGATCGTCTATTTTGTCGGCCGCAACGGCGCGGACAACGTCGCGGTGACGCTGGTCGAGGACACGGCCCGCGCGCCGGCGGGCGACCGCTACTGGTACGTGGTCCGCGACACCACCTGGACGCAGGCCGAAAGCCCGGTGCGGATCCTGGTCGATGCCGGTTTCCGGATCGAGCGCATGCTGGCGATCACCACGCCCAGCCAGCGCGTGGTGGCGTACCGGGTGCGGCGGACGGTGGAGGGGCCTGTGCTTTAAGGGCCGTCATTGCGAGAAGCGAAGCGACGAAGCAACCCAGAAGCGGCTCCTGGGTTGCTTCGCTGCGCTCGCAATGACGAGAAAGCGTAGTTAGAGCCGCTGGTCGACCATGTCCCGGGGCAGCACCGACTTCACGTCGTAGAGTACGGCGCCGGGGCGGCCCAGCGCCCTGATGCCGTGGGCGCCCATCTGGATGAACTCGTCATGGGCGACGGCCAGGATGATGCCGTCGTAGCGGCCGGTCTCCAGCGCCTTGATCGGGCGGATGCCGTATTCGTGCGCGCACGCGTCGGCGTCGACCCACGGGTCGTAGACGTCGACGGCGATGTCGAACTCCTGCAGATGGCCGACGATGCTGGCGACCTTGGTGTTGCGCGCGTCCGGGCAGTTCTCCTTGAACGAGAAGCCCAGCACCAGCACCCGCAGATCGTCCTTCAGCAGGCCGCGGCGGCCCAAGAGGCGCACGAACTGGTTGACCACGTATTTGCCGACCCGGTCGTTGATCCGGCGCCCGGCCAGGATCACCTCGGGATGGTGGCCGATCTCCTCGGCCTTGTGGGTCAGATAGTAGGGATCGACCCCGATGCAGTGGCCGCCCACGAGGCCCGGCCGGAACGGCAGGAAGTTCCACTTGGTGCCGGCGGCCTCCAGCACGTCGAGCGTGTCGATCCCCAGCCGGTTGCAGATCATCGCCAGCTCGTTGACCAGGGCGATGTTGAGGTCGCGCTGGGTGTTCTCCATCACCTTGGCCGCCTCGGCGACGCGCATCGACGGCGCCTTGTGCGTCCCGGCGGTAATGATGGTGCGGTAGAGCGCGTCGACGAAGTCGGCCGCCTCCGGCGTCGAGCCCGAGGTGATCTTCTTGATGTCGGAAAGCTTCAGCTCCTTGTTGCCCGGATTGAGCCGCTCCGGGCTGTAGCCGCAGAAGAAGTCGCGGTTGTACACCAGGCCCGAGACCTGCTCCAGCACCGGCACGCAGAATTCCTCGGTGCAGCCGGGATAGACGGTGGATTCATAGACCACCACGTCGCCGCGCTTGAGCACCTGGCCGATGGCGCGGCTGGCGCCTTCCAGCGGCTTCAGGTCCGGATGGTTGTGGCTGTCGACCGGTGTCGGCACGGTGACGACGAACACGTTGCAACTTTTCAGGTCCGACCATTCGCCGGTGAACGTCAGGTGCGTCGCCCCGCGCAGCTCCTCCTCGGTCGCCTCGAGCGTGCTGTCGTGGAAGGTCTTCAGTTCGCCGATGCGCTTGGTGTTGATGTCGACGCCGATGACCGGATAGTGCGCCGCGAACGCCACCGCCACCGGCAATCCCACATAGCCGAGGCCGACGACGCCGATGCGCGCGTCCTCGACCTTGAGCGGGAAGGCGTCCGGCGCGGTTTTGACGGCTGTCGAGCTCATGGGCTCTCCTAACGCTGAGTGGCCATTAACGCTGTGTGGTCTGGGTCGGCCAGTAGCCGGACAGGATGCGG
This sequence comes from Alphaproteobacteria bacterium, assembly GCA_046596015.1. Classification (GTDB taxonomy): domain Bacteria; phylum Pseudomonadota; class Alphaproteobacteria; order SMXS01; family SMXS01; genus RI-34. The sequence goes on along the minus strand of JBKJNE010000436.1, from coordinate 1,470 downwards.
TGACCGCGCTGGCCTTTCTCGACCTCCTCGATCACCCGCTTGCCGATGCCCGACAGGTTCTTGTCGTGCATGCGGTAGTAGAATATGGGCTCGGCCAGGTGCTTGCCCATCCAGCCATTGGCGACGATGCGCCGCCACTTGTGATGCTTGGTGCCCTTGCGGATCGCCTCGTCATAGGGGCCGGCTTCCAGCACCGGTTTGGCGAGGCACATGGCCGGCTCGGGCACGAAGGAATATTCCTCCAGCAGCTTGGGATCGAACGCGGTGGACTTGCCGCGGTCGAGGATCTCGCCGGTCTGCGACACCAGCATGCAGTCGGTGTAGATGAAGCCGATGCTCGGATCGGTCCTGCGCGCCTCGACCAGCTCGGCGATGGTGCGGCTGGCATAGTCCGGCGTCAGCAGGTCGTCCGAATCCTGGATCATGAAATACTCGCCGCGCACCGAGGACAGGGCGCGGTTGAGCGCGCCCAGCTTGCCGACATTCTCGGGCAGCGCGATCAGCTTCTTGTCGAACAGGTTGGTGACCTTCGACAGGGTTTCCGTCGCCACCGCCACCGAGTCGTCGGTGCTGGCGTCGTCCACCACGATCAGCTCGATCGGCGCATGGGTCTGCTGCGCCACGGAACGGATCGCCTCGTCGATGAACCGGCCGTAATTGTAGTTCGGCATGACCACGGTCAGCAGGTTAGCCGGAATCTCGGTTGTCATCGGTCTCTCCAGTGGCTGGCTATAAGGTAGTCTCAGCCGAGGGATTGTACAAAGAGGTTGTCGGGCGACGCGTCCAGCCGCGCCATCAGCGCCGCGCATTCCCGGTCGATCATCGCCATGTCGCCCTCTGAGATGGCGGACTGCTTCTCGGCGCTGTCCGAGGTGAACACGGTCTTGTCGCCGTCGTCCTTCGAATGGAAGCGGAACTGCTCCACCATCAGCTCGAACTCACGCTCGCCCGGCTCGAAATGCAGGCCTTTGCGCAGGATGACCGGGAAGCTTTCCGGGCTGATCGACGTGTAGTTGACGTGGCTCACCCGCCCGCCCGAGTTCAGCGCCACGCGGAAATATTCGGCGAAGCAGATGGCCAGGTACCGCACGTCGTCCATCCCGATGGTCTCGCGCCAAGGCAGCCCGGTCAGGAACCCGGCTTGCGGCCGGCCCTTGGCCCACAGGATCGCCGTGGTCTCGCGCAGCACCGAGGCGATCACCTCGACCGGGTCGCGGTACAGGAACACGGCCGGCACCTCGGGGAGCGCCTTGCTGATGAAGTCCAGGTAGAGCGTGTTCCACGAGATGAACTTCACGAAGGAATAACGCTGGTCCGGCCGGCGGCGGCGCGCCATGGCCAGCACCAGGTTGCGGAACGCCCTCAAATTCTCCGGCGTCGGCTCGGCCTCGCCTTCCCAATCGTTGGTGATGGTGGCCCAGAAGCCGCGCTGCAGTGGCCCGGCCTGGTTCAGCACCACATGCCGGGGCG
>JBKJNE010000353.1:0-8282 GCA_046596015.1 Alphaproteobacteria bacterium | reverse complement strand
CATAGGAGCTTTCCGCGCCCAGCGACTCGATGTTGACGGCGCGGAAAGGACCCATGTTGCGCTCGCGCAGCATCTCCTCCATGCGCTCGATCAGCGCGGCCGCCTGCCGCTCGGCCTTGACGGCGGCGTTCATGCCGACAACCGGCAGGATGCCGACCGACCGGTAGCCGTCCTCGAAGGTGGTGCAGACCTTGAAGGTGCCGGTGGGCGGGTAGCCCTTGGCGCCCGACACGCGCACCCGGTCCTTGCCGACCTCCTCGATCTTCACCTGGGTCCAGTCGCAGGCCACGTCGGGCAGCAGGTAGGCTTGCGGGTCGCCGACCTCGTAGAGTGTCTGCTCCGAAATGGTGCCGACGGTGACGAGGCCGCCGGTGCCAGGCGCCTTGGTCACCACGCAGCTGCCGTCGGCGTGGCATTCGGCGATGGGATAGCCGATATGGGCCCAGTCCTCGACCTGCTCCCAGTCGGTGAACGTGCCGCCGGTCGACTGCGCGCCACACTCGAGCAGGTGGCCGGTCAGGCTCCCGGCCGACATCATGTCGTAGTCGGTGTCGGCCCAGCCGAACTCGTACATCAGCGGGCCGAGCACCAGGGCCGAGTCGACGACGCGGCCGGTTATCACCACGTCCGCGCCGCGCGCCAGGGCTTCGGCGATGGGCCGCCCGCCCAGATAGGCGTTGGCGCTGGCAATGCGCGACGGGGCGGGGAAGGCCTCGCCCGAATACATCTCGGCGACGCCCGAGGCGGCCAGTTCGGCAACCTGATCGAGAATGTTGTCGCCCTCGACGACGGCGATCGTCAGCGACACGCCCGCCTCGGCGGCGATCTGTTCCATGCGGGCGCGGCAGGCGCGCGGATTGACGCCGCCGGCGTTGGTGACCACCTTGATGCCCCGGCGGGCGATCTCGCGGACATTGTCCTTCCACACCCATTCGGTGAAGTCGTGGGCGTAGCCGCCTTCGGGGTTGCGGGAGTAGGCCTTGGCGAGCACCGACATGGTCAGCTCGGCCAGATAGTCGAGCACCAGATAGTCCACGTCGCCGCCCTTGATCAGCTGGGGCGCGGCCGTCGAGCTGTCGCCCAGGAAGCCGCCGGCCGATCCGATCCTAACCGTCCTGCTCATTGTCATCTCCCGCTCGCCAAGCACGCCGCGTATGATAACCTGCGCCCGCGCTGGTTCTATGACCGTTCCGTTTACCGTATAACCAGCGTAGGGAAAACTGGGGAAGTAAACCATGACGCTGAATGTTCTGCTGGTCACCAAGGGCCATCCGTTCGACTACAACGGCTTCTACGCCATCTTCGACGAAAACCCCGAGCTGAACACCACGGTGGTCGAGCAGCCGGCCGCGCAGATCATCCTGCGCCCCGAATACGTCAAGGATTACGACGCGGTGGTGTTCTACGACATGTGGGGCACCGAGCATGACGGCGCGCGTGCGTTCAAGAAGCCGCCCGCCCACTATATCGACACCATCGAGAAGCTGCTCGACAGCGGCAAGGGCCTGCTGCTGGTGAACCATGCGCTGGTGCAGTGGCCAGGGTGGTCGACCTGGCGCGACATCTCCGGTACGTCATTCATGCTGGAGGAAGGCGAGCTCTACGGCGAGAAGGTGCCGGGCTCGGGCTATCGCGGCGGCGGCGGCGAGCCGCACCGCAACGGCACCCATTTCCTGTCGGTGGTCGATCCGTCGCACCCGGCGACGAAGAACCTGGGCAAGGGCTTCACGGTGACCGACGAGATCTACATCAAGACGCCGGGCTTCGAGAAGAACCCGGACATCGTCCCGCTGCTGCGCAGCGACTACGATTTCTCGCCCGCCAACTTCAACCCGCCGCCGCTGGCGCCCAAGGAGCAGCAGCAGAACTGGAACCATCCGCACGGCTCCAACCTGATCGCCTGGGCCAAGCGCAGCGGCAACAGCCCGGTGGTGTGCAGCGAGGCGGGCGACGGCCCGGCCGCCTATTCCAATCCGGCGTTCCGCCAGTTCCTCGCCGATGCCATCAAGTGGGTGGCGTCGGACGAGGCGAAGGCGTGGGCGCGGAAGAGGTAAGGCCTAGAAGATGAGCATCGTCCGCGCGGCGGCCTGCCGGCTGCTCCCCGCAGCGGTGCTGAACTGGTATCGCCACCACCGAACCGAACTCGGAGAGGCGCGAAACGCCACGCGGAGCCACGGCGAGGTCTTCGACGACATCTACCGGAACTACCGCTGGGGCGGGCGAGGGCGCGCGGCCTTCTTCTCGGGCCACGGGTCCGGCGAAGAAGCCGCAGACCCTTACGCACACCGCGTCCGCGATTTCATCGGCGAACCGGCATCGACTCGGTCTGCGATCTGGGGTGCGGCGACTTTCGGGTCGGCGCGAGGATCGCGTCCGCCGTCAGCCGGTATGTGGGCATCGACGTGGTGCCGGGCCTGGTCGCCTGGCTCAACGCCAACCATGAGCAACCCGGCAAGGTCACGTTTCAGTGCGCCGACATGGCCGCCGATCCGCTGCCGGTCGCCGACCTCTACCTGATCCGCCAGGTGCTGCAACATCTGAGCAATGACGCCATCGCCCGCGTTCTGGCCAATCTGCCGCGCGCCGGGTGGCTCATCGTTACCGAACATCAGCCCGACGACACCCGTCTGACGGCGGCAAACCTGGACAAGCCTTCGGGATCTTCCATCCGCCTGCACAAGGGCTCGGGCGTCTATCTTGAACGCCCGCCCTTCAGCCTGCGCGGCTTCAACGGGATGATCTTGGAGGTCGCCGGCAAGAACCATGCCGGCAAACCCGATGGCGTCATCCGCTCGTTCCTGTTCCGCCTCGCCGGAGTGTGACGACGGTGGCCGGGACGATTCAGCTGTTGTCCTCGACCGGCGCGTCGGGGCCGTTCTTCTTGATGGAGGCGATGGCGTTCTGGGCGGCCGCCTTGGACGAGTAGCCCTCGGTGGTGAACATGGTCTCGGCGTTGAACTTGAACTTCACGCGGTACTCGCCCGTCTTGTCCTTGGTGATCTCGAACTTGTGTGCCATCGGAAGTGCTCCATAGGTTGCCGAGGAAGCATCACTCTACCACCGGGATTGTTACAGCCCGTTCAACAGATCGAGAGTGCGCGGGTCCGGTTCGCCGCCGTAGAAGGCGCCGAGCGCCGCGTCGAACAGCGCGAAATCGGCCTCGTCCGCGGCTTCCCGGAACAGGGTGAGGCATGACCGGAGCTTCATGTCGTCGGGCGAGCCGAGGATGTCGATCACGGGCCGGCCCGCGTGCAGCAGCATCAGCCGCGCGCCCTCGCGCAGCCGCGGACCGAGCAGCGGATCGGCCAGGTAGCGGCGGGCGTGGTCCAGGTCACGAATGGCGTAGAACTGCGCCCGGTGGCTGAAGCCCAGCCCGGCGAGCTGCGGGAACACGAACCACATCCAGTGGGTGCGCTTGTGCCCGGCAGACAACTCGGCCGTCACCTGCGGCCAGACGAAATTCTGCGCCTCGATGAAATGGGCGAGGTCGGAGGAGGTCATAAGTTCAATTTAATCCGAAATGGGGAGTGAAGCGCGGTGCCATGCGCATGCAGGAACGAATTTACGGGGCACATCGTGCATTGCACAGCGACTGGGTCGCTGCGCTCCCTCAAAGACGGCGGAATACTACTTCGCCAGCATCCGGTTCACCGCGCTGGTCACCGCCAGCAAGGATGCGTCGACGATGTCGGCGCTGATGCCGACGCCCCAGACGGTCTTGCCGTCGGCGCGCTGGGCCTCGATGTAGGTGACCGAGCGCGCCTCGGCGCCGTGGCCGATGGCGTGCTGGTGATAGTCGAGCACGTTGAAGTCGACGCCGCAGTTGTTCTTCACCGCGTCCACATAGGCGGCGATCGGGCCGTTGCCGAAGCCCTCGATCTCCTGCGGCACGCCGCCCAACACCACCTGGGCGTGGATGTCGCGCTGGTCGGGCCGGCCGGAGACGGGCAGGGTGCTGTGGCTGTGGTACTCGATGGGCGTGGCGCGGTTCAGGTACTCGTTCTGGAAGGTTTCCCAGATCAGCCTGGGCTCGATCTCCTTGCCGGTCTCGTCGGCGATCCGCTGGATCACCCGCGAGAACTCCACCTGCAGCAGGCGCGGCGTGTCGAGGCCGTAGTCGCTCTTCAGGATGTAGGCGATGCCGCCCTTGCCCGACTGGCTGTTGATCCGGATGATCGCCTCGTAGGAGCGGCCCAGGTCGGCCGGGTCGATCGGCAGGTAGGGCACTTCCCAGACCTTGCTGTTCGACGCCGACAGCGCGTCGAAGCCCTTCTTGATGGCATCCTGGTGCGAGCCGGAGAACGCCGTGAACACCAGGTCGCCCGCATAGGGATGGCGCGGATGGACCGGCAGCTGGTTGCAGTATTCGGCGGTCTGGCGCACCTCGTTGATGCGCGAGAAGTCCAGCGCCGGGTCGACGCCCTGGGTGTACATGTTCAGCGCCAGGGTGACGATGTCGACGTTGCCGGTGCGCTCGCCGTTGCCGAACAGGGTGCCTTCGATACGGTCGGCGCCGGCCATGAAGCCCAGCTCGGCCGCCGCCACGCCGGTGCCCCGGTCGTTATGCGGGTGCAGCGACAGATAGAAGCTGTCGCGTTTGTGGAAGTTGCGGTGGCACCACTCGATCTGGTCGGCATAGATGTTCGGCGTCGCCATCTCCACCGTCGCCGGCAGGTTGATGATCATCTTGTGCTCGGGCGTCGACTCGAACACGTCGATCACCGCCGCGCAGACGTCGCGGGCGAATTCCAGCTCGGTGCCGGTGAAGCTTTCCGGCGAGTATTCGAAGATCCAGTGGGTCTGCGGGTTGGCGTCGGCCAGCCGCTTCACCAGCTTCGCGCCGCGCACGGCGATGTCGGTGATGCCGGCCTCGTCCAGGCCGAACACCACGCGCCGCTGCAGCGTCGAAGTGGAGTTGTAGAGGTGGACGATGGCCCGGTGCACGCCATTCAGCGAGTCGAAGGTGCGCTCGATCAGCTCGGGCCGCGCCTGGGTCAGCACCTGGATGGTGACGTCCTCGGGGATCATCTTCTCTTCGACGAGCTGGCGCACGAAGGCGAAGTCGGTGTCGGAGGCGGCGGGGAAGCCGACCTCGATCTCCTTGAAGCCCAGCTCGACCAGCAGCTTGAACATGCGGGCCTTGCGGTCGGCGTCCATGGGCTCGATCAGCGCCTGGTTGCCGTCGCGCAGGTCGACGGAGCACCAGATCGGCGGCCTGGTGATGACGGCGGACGGCCATTGCCGGTCGGTCAGAGGGATCTGCCGGAACGGCGTGTATTTCTGGGTGGCGTCGGTGGGCATATTGGTCACGGTCTTGGTCCTCTTGCAGCCGGCGCGCTCGGCGCTCTGGCGGAATGGGTCAAATTCGGGTCGCGGCGCATGATGCTGCCGGCAGTCGGCTCACGGGCAGGCGCGTCGGCGCCGGTCAGGCCCGCGAACCGCCCATAAGTCGCAGCGCGCGCCAGACCGCCGCGCTGTTCCAGGTACCGTGTCTGTGGATTTGAACCGTCACTGTCGTCATCCAATCGCGTGTTCGTTCCCATGGCCCAATGGCCCGGCCGGCCTCGTCCCGCTTTAGAGGGACAGGCTGGTAAGTCGAAGCGCCAGCGATTTGTGCATACGGATCATGGCGACATAACTACGGATGGACACGGCATTGTCAAGCGACGCGGGCACCTTGGTCGCGCAAATCCGTTATCGGCTGGCGCTTTCGTGTTCAGCCGATGGCGCGGTCCCACTGGAATCCACCCGCCTTAAAGGCGAAAAGGAGCCGTCGAATGTCGAGCGAAGACCTTCATGCCCCGCGCGAGCGCCTCACCAAGGAAACCATTCACATGCATCAGGCGATCACCTCGCTGATGGAGGAGCTGGAGGCGGTCGACTGGTACAGGCAGCGCGCCGACGACTGCGAGGACCAGGAATTGAAGGAAATCCTGCTCCACAACATGCGCGAGGAGATGGAGCACGCGGCCATGGTGCTGGAATGGATCCGCCGCAACAATCCGGACTTCGCCAGGCAGCTCAAGGGCAACCTGTTCACCGAAGGCCGCATCGCCGGCGACCACGACGGGGAGGGCTGATCTTCCCCTGGCCATGTGCTAACGGATGCACCTGTGCGCCCGATCGGGCATGATATCGGGACGCTGACCAGAAAGGCTTCCATGAGAACGATGCCATGACCCCCGAAGAGATGCGGCAGCACATCGCCGCCATCTGCCGGGACGAAGGCATCAGGGTGCTGCCCCATTCGCGCGGCGGTCGCGCGTCGAAGTCCCACAAGGTAATCGCCATCAGGCCGGTTAAAAGCGCCATCACCTATGCGGTGGCGCTGCACGAGCTGGGGCACGTGCTGGGCCCGTGGCAGTCGCAGGCCCGGCTCTACGCCGAGGCGGGAGCGTGGAAATGGGCCAGGGAAGTGGCCGGCATCTGGACGCCTTCCATGGAGCAAAAGATGTCCCGCTCGCTGCACTCCTACGTGCTGTGGGCCGAGCGCCGCGCCCCCAGGATCAAGCTGCCCGAGGACGACCACGAATTCTGGATGCTGCTCGGCGTCCCACCCGAGCCCAGGAAGCGCGCGCCGGCCAAGCGGCGGCGGCGACGTGTTGGTGTGCTGCGGATGATTTTTGGTCGATAAGGCTCATTATTTCAATATCTTGTTCGTCATCCCCGCGCACGCGCTAAGGGATTCACACATCTCTGCCGTTAGGGAGCAGGGATTCCCTTTGCACGGTCGATGTGATTCTCTTGCTGGCTTTAGCATGAGAGGTAGCAGCGATGGTGTCGATGGATTTGGGCCGGTTTGGCGACCGGCGCCTGGAAAAAGGGGGGCCGATCTTCTGGAGTGCATGGTTGCGCACGAGAGCGTGTGCCTGCGCCGGCTTGCCGGCGGGAAGCGTCCTGGGATCGTGCGGTTCGGGCGGCTTCTGGCCAACCCTCGTGTGACGGTGGACGGGATCATTGCGGGTTGGGGCGAGCAGACCGCGGCGGCCTGTGGCGGTCGTCATGTGCTGGCGATCCAGGACACGAGCGAGCTGAACTTCCGGACCACGGCCGAGCGGCGGCGCGGCTTGGGTGAGATCGGCAAAGGCGTCGGCCGGGGCCTTCTCCTGCATGCGATGCTGGCTGTGGACGCCGAGACGAGCGGTTGCCTGGGGCTGGTGTCGGGCCGGATTTGGACGCGGCAGGGCCGGCGCGGCGTACCGCATGATCAGCGGCCGTTGGCCGACAAGGAGTCCGAGCGATGGCTGAGCACGGCGGCGGCGGCCAAGGAGATTCTGGCGGACGCGGCTTTGGTGACGGTGGTGGCCGACCGGGAAAGCGACATCTACGCCGAATGGGCTCGCCTGCCGGGCGCGCGGTTCCATCTGCTGACACGCGCCATGCATGATCGGAGCATTGCCGAAGGCGGCCGGCTGTCGAGCGCCGCTCTGACGCCGGCCGGAGAGAGCCAGATCGAGCTGATCGCCCGTGCCGGACGTCCGGCACGCCGGGCGACGCTGGCCGTGCGCTTCGGCCAGGTCACCTTGCAACGGCCGGCGGCGACCCTTGAGGCGGCGCTGCCCAGGACGGTCACGGTGAGCCTTGTCGAGGTCACCGAAATCGATCCGCCGCCCGATGCCGAACCGATCCTGTGGCGGTTGCTCACCACCCACCCGGTACCCGATGCGGCGATGGCCTGGCAGGTGATCGACTGGTACCGGGCTCGCTGGACGATTGAGCAACTGTTCCGGACCCTGAAGCAGCAAGGCTTCCGGCTGGAGGACAGCCAGCTGGAAACCGCCGAGGGATTGCTCAAGCTTACAGCCATTGCTACGCGTGCCGCCTGCATGACGATGCAACTCGTCCACGCCCGTGACGGCCGCAGCGGCCAACCTGCCGCGCTCGTCTTCTCCCCGCCCGAAGTCCAGACCCTCAAGGCCTTACTGCCGCGCATCGAAGGCAACACAGCGGCGCAGCGGAACCCGCATCCCTCCAACAGCCTCGCCTGGGCAGCCTGGATCATCGCCAAGCTCGGGGGCTGGGACGGATACAAATCTTCCAAGCCACCCGGGCCCATCACCTTCGGCAATGGCCTCAAAGCCTTCCACGCCATCGCAATAGGATGGAGCCTCGGAAATGTGTGAATCCCTTAGCGCGCACGCGGGGATCCAGTTCTTCGTAGGGCGCCGGCCCCGTTTCCAAGCCGAAGTTTTATCGTGTTCGAGCCAGACAACGGCCTCGTACCCTTCCCCATCTGGGTTCCCGCGTGCGCGGGAATGACGGCATGGGGAGAGGTTTATGCT
>JBKJNE010000343.1:0-3142 GCA_046596015.1 Alphaproteobacteria bacterium | reverse complement strand
GTGGCGGATGCGGACCTCCTGATAGGTGGCGAGCGTCTGGCCGGGCTTCTTGCTGGTGGTGAGGCCTTCCTGCTGCATGCCCAGGTTCCAGGTGTCCTGGTCGTAGACGTGGCCCATGAACGCATCCATGCCGGGCACCGTGGTGTAGGACTGCTCGATGGGGATGCGTACAGGCTGCGCCGAGTCCGGATGCTCGCCGGAACGCGGCACCGGGCGCAGGAACAGCAGGTCGAACAGCGACCTGTCGGGGCTCGTCCCGATCGGCCGGAACCGGTAGACCATCGGCATGGACAGGCCCGGAAACAGGAACATGTTCGGGAACAGCGTGTACTCGATGGTGTCGAGAATCTCGGAGTCCGACAGGTGGCCGGTCGCCACGTCGAGCGCGTTCTCGAACTGGTCGCGCAGGTAGTTGGCCATGGTGCGCCGGGCGTTGCTGCCTTCCGGCACTCTCACCGGGTTGTCGATCAGCGACCGGTCGCCCATCAGCATGTTGTCGACCTTCTCCTGCTCGGTCAGGGTCCGCCCGAGATGCGGGCTCTGGATGCCGCTCAGCGAGATGAACCGGTCGACGTGCCGGTCGCGGATATCGTACTGGGTGCTGGGTTCCGACGTGCCGGACAGCAGCTGCGGGTGCGTCACCCGCGTGTGGTAGTTCTCCATGAACGCCTCGGCCGCCAGCTTCCAGTTGCACGGCAGCTCCTTCTGGATGTGGACCGTGACGTAGCGGTCCTTCATGTTCCAGTTGGCGAAATCCTCGGTCAGGATGCCGAGATACTCCAACAGCGGCGGCGCGTTGTCGTCCATGTTGATGAAGACGAAGCCGCCCCAGGTCTCCGCGCGCACTTCCGGCAGCTTGTAGGCTTCCGGGTCCACATGGGTGAAGTCCCAGGCGCTGGGGATGTTCTTCAGCGTGCCGTCCAGGTTCCACTGCCAGCCGTGATAGATGCAGGTGAAGTCCGGCCTGGAGCCCTGGGTGTGCGACGGGCACAGCTTGGTGCCGCGGTGCAGGCAGGAATTGTAGAACGCCTTGATGCCGCCGGCCTCGTTGCGCATCACGACGATGGAATACCGGCCGATATCGTAGACCACGTAGTCGCCGGCCTCGGGGATATGGTCCTCGCGGCACGCCCACTGCCAGACCCTGGTCCACATCCGCTCCATCTCGAGGTCGAAGAACGCCTGGGAGGTGTAGCGCTCATACGGGATGTCCTCGTTGCCGAGGAATTCATAGGTCTCCTGGTCGAGCGGCGGCGGCACGCTCTCGTTGAGGCCGCGGAGGATTTCCTGGGCGCTCGGCTCGGGCGACGCCGTGGCGTAGCGGCGGGCGATGTCGGACAGTTCGTTCATCTCGCTTCCCCATGCGCTGATAGGCGCCAAAAGCGCCTGACGGTTCACGGCGCAGGATAGCCCGCGTTACGCGCCATACAAATCGAAACCAACCGAATAGTCAGTTTTGTCTCACGGCCCCCAGAACGCATAGAGCGGGTCGTCCGGATACTTGCCGCCGCGCGTCGTCAGGTTCTCGTACATGCCCTGCCCGGTCTGGTCGGTGGACGGATGGCTGGTCATCCAGTCCATCACGAAGGTGCGGTGGGTGTATTTCCAGACGCCGCCGCGCCGCTCGAACCGGTCGATGTAGCGGCCGCCGGTAAGGTCGTCGGTGAAGCCGTCCGGGCCGGGCACCCTGGTGAAGGCCATGACATAGCTTTCCGCGACCGCGATATTGCCCTCGACATCGATCCACTCGTTGGCGACCGAGTGGGACATGCCCTGCCGGTCGGCGGTGGCGCCGATGATCATGCCGCAGAACTCGTCGGCCGAACCGGCGAAGACGCCCACGTCGATGGTCGCGCCCGGATGCCAGACGGCGCGCAGCAGCGCTTCGTCGCCCCGGTCGGTGGCGCGGGCCTGCGCCATGATCAGTTCGTGGATGTCCTGCTTGGCCAGCACCACGGCGGCCTTTTCGGCCAGGTCGTCAGGAACCTGCACGGTCTTGTCTCCCTTGTTCATGTCCCGCTTCCAGGCGGCGAGCAGCCGGTTGCCCGGATCGTCCTCGCCGCGGGCGCCGCGGATGAAGGGCGGGCCGTCATAGGACGGCAGCGCGGTGCCGGTGGGCGCGCGGTTGATGTTCCAGTCGAGCACGTAAAGCCGGTGCATCATCTTCCAGACGCCGCCGCGCTTTTCGTGCCGGTCGAGGTAGCGGCCGCCGACCAGGGTCTGCAGCGGCGGCGCCTCGTTGGTGCGTTCCAGATAGGCGATGACGTAGGATTCGGACAGGGCCCGGTCGCCGTCCACCCTGATGGACCGGTTGCAGTGACGGTGCAGGGTGATGGGCCGGGTCGCGATCAGCCTGACGATGACATCGGCGAACTCGCCCGACGGACCGTCGAACATGCCGTAGGAGACGGTGGCGTCCGGGTGATAGACGGATTTGATCAGCGCCGGATCGCAGCGGTCGATGCCGCGGCTGTGGTTCGCCAGGTTGGCGGCGATGGCCTGCCGGTCGGCGATGGCGGCGATGGCGGATGCGAAGTCGGTGGCCATGCCGGGTTGTTCTCCGAAGGAAGTTGGCGTGCCCGGCCGGAGCGGCTAGGCACGCCCACCTTACTACATCTTCACCTTTACCGTGACGCCGAGGGTGCGCGGGTCGGCATAGTTGACCAGACCGAAGACACCCGGCGCGTCGTACACGCTGGAGATATAACGTTCGTCGAACAAGTTGCGCGCCCAGAAGCCGACGGACCAAGCCCCCCCTTCCGGCCCCACGTCGAGGTTGAGATCGACGGTATGGGTCGGCTGGATTTCGGACCGCGGCGTGTTGTCCAACTTAACGTTGTATTTCTTGCTGACGTACTTGTACTGGACGTTGGTCCTGACCTCGAAGTCGCCGATCAGGAAGACATACTCCGCACCCAGATTGGCGGTCCATTTCGGCGAATTCTGGAGGGTATAGCCAGCAAGCTGGGTGGTCTGGCCTGTACCGCCGTCGACATACGGGAAGTCGGTATAGGTTGCCACCAGATAGCCAAGCGCGGCGTTTAGCGTCAAGCCTTCGACCGGAACGGCGATGATCTCGGCTTCGATGCCCCTGGTGTGGGCGCCGGCTGCGTTGAGGATCGAATTGCCGTTGACCGTGTTG
>JBKJNE010000273.1:0-6314 GCA_046596015.1 Alphaproteobacteria bacterium | reverse complement strand
AACCGGTAGCGCTCGTCCGAACGCATCACCGTCTCCAGCTCCACCTGGCCGGCCAGGTAATCGACCAGGCCGGGGCCGCGGTCGACACCCAGCTCGAGATGCAGCCGGGGCCGCCGGAGATCGCAGTCCATGATCAGCACGCGCTTGCCCGCCGCCGCCGCGGTCGCCGCCAGCGATATGCTGGTGACGGTCTTGCCCTCCGCAGGATTGGACGACGTCACCGCGATGATCTTCGGCGGGTTGTCGACATTGGACAGGTTGAGGCCGACGAGCAGGTTCCGGTAGCTTTCGGCATATCGGGACATGGGCGACGTGACGATCTGCATGGGCCTGCTGCCGCTCCCCGCCGACTTGCCCTTCAACTCGGGGACGACGGTCAGGACCGGCAGGCCCGTCCAGCGCTCGACGTCGCGGCTGGTATGGATGCCGCTATCCAGCCGTTCGACCCCCACCGCGATGGCGATGCCAAGGCCCGCCGAGGCAAGCACGGCGAGCAGCAGTATGAGCATGGTCCGGGGCGAGCTGGGCGCCGCAGGCGGTTGGGCGCGGGAGATCACCCGGGCGTCCGTGGTCTGGAGGTTGGCCTCGTCGCTCAGTTCCTTGAACCGGCCGAGGAAGGTCTCCATCAACGCCCTGTTGGCGTCGGCCTCGCGGGTGAGCTCGCGCAGCTTGATACCGCGCTGGTTCTGGCTCGACATGTTGCCTTCCAGCCGGCGCTGCGCGCCGAGCAGGGAATTCTCGCGCGACCGGGCAATGGCCACCTCGCCTTGCAGCGAGGCGACGATCTTGGCCACTTCGCCCCTCAGTTTCTGCTGCGTGTCGGCCAGCTCGACCTCGGCCTGCAGGATCTGGGGATGCTTCGGGCCGTAGCGCTGGCTGAGCGCCGCCATGTTGCGCCGGAGCGTCCCTTCCTGTTCCTGAAGCCGCTGGATCAGGTCGTTGCCCAGCACTTCCGACACCGAACCCGTACCGTCGGCACTGTTCATCAGCGAGCGCACATTGGTCAGCCTGGCTTCCGCCTCGGCGCGCTGGGTGCCCGCCAGCACGATCTGGGTGCTGAGCGTGGTCATCTGGTCGGCCGACGACAGCGCCGAATCCTTGCCTTCGATGAGGCCGGCTTCCTGCCTGTACTGCTCGACGGCCTGTTCCGCCCTGCGTACCTGCTCCTTGAGTTCGGTCAGCCGCTTGTTCAGCCAGACCGAGGTTCGCTGCGTGGCTTCGAACTTGGCGTCCAGCTGCGACACGAGGTAGGCGTCGGCGACGGCGTTCGAGAGCCGGGCCGCCTTTTCAGGCGATTCCGCCTCGACGCTGACCGACAGGACGCGGCTGCGGCCATTGCTGGTCGCCGATGTGACGGCCGCCAGCGTGTCGGTCGCGCCGCGCTCGAGTTCCTCCTGGGTCGGCGGCCGCTCGTCGCCGCGGAGCAGGGCGTCGAGCAGCCTCCTGCCGAACCAGACCGATTTCAGGCCGCTGTTGAATTCGGGGTCCTTCGTCAGGGACAGTTCGCGCACCACCTTGCGGAGCAAGCCATGCGACGTGATGACTTCCAGCTCCGTCTGAATGGTCTCGAAGTCGTTCGGCAGGTTCGACAGCACCGAGGTCGAATCGGCGACCCGGTTGACGCGCGGCTCGATGATCACGAGCGCGGTCGAGGTGTATTTCGGCGTTGTCAGCAACAGCGCGACAACTGTCAGGATCGTGACGACGACCACGGTCGCGCCGACGACCCAGCGCCGACGCCACAGCAGGCTCAGCAGATCGCGCAACGCGGCGTCGTCCTGATCTCGTCCGCCCCACATGCCATACAGCGACAGCATGCCGCGGCGCCGCGTCTCGGACTGTTCGTTCATCGGCTCGACAATACCTCGAATTGGCCCGCGCGCGCCAGTCGGCGGCGCATGGGCTTCGCAAACCGGCTCGCCGCCATGCCGCGCGGCGATTGATCGTCAAAGCACCAGAGAACGATGGTGGGGCGCAACGCCATGATCAGAAGTACCGTTCGCGGATCTTGATGACGTCGCCGGGCATCACGGCGGCTTCTATCGGCATCAGGGTTTCCTGGGGCGCGGCGCCCACCGTGCGCTTGATCAGCACCTGCTCGGTCCTGGCGCGGTAGGTGAACCCGCCGGCCAGGGCCACGGCCTCGAGCGCGGTCATGCCGCTCACATAGGGATAGCTGCCGGGCTTGTTCACCTCGCCGATGATGAAGAACGGCCGGTAGCTCATCACCTCGATGTTGACGTTGGGGTTCTTCACGTAGTCGGGCGTCAGCATTGCGGCGATGCCCTGCTCGAGCTGGGACGGCGTCAGCCCCTTGGCCGAGATCTGGCCGATGAGCGGCAGCGAAATGGTGCCGTCGTCGCCAACCTTGAACTCGCCCGAAAGGTCGGCCTCGCCGAACACGGTGAGGCGCACCTGATCGCCGGGACCGAGGATGTATTGCTGCTTCTGGTCCGCGGGACCGGCTGCGGCCGGCTGCGCGACCGACAGGAAGACCAGGGCCAGCACGGCGGCGGCCACCCGCAGCAGCCCGCGCGGCGTTCCAGCCAGGGACGCGCTCTCAGTAGTTGACATGGAGATTCACATACGCGCTGTTGATGTCGAACCCGTCGCCGGTAAAGGTCGAGCGGCGGGAATTGTAATTATACCCTGCCCGCAACCGGAAATGGCGGCTGATGAGGTACTGCATGCCGATGCCGCCCCGCCAGTTGTCGTCGTTGCGCGCGATGCCTTCATAGTCCCGGTTGAGGTAGGTTGCCGATACGGTGAGGATCAGGTTGCGGCGCAGTTCATGGTCCACGCTGAGGCGGAACAGCGTGTTGAGCGACGCCGTGCTGCCAAACACCGTGGTCTCCTCCACGGTCCGTTCGCCGGTGATCGTGACGGTCGTGAGCTTGGTCGGCGCCCAGATGACGTTGAGGCCGCCGGCCGCGCCCTCGACGTCGGCCAGTTGGGGATCCTTGAACGACTGCTGGCGCAAGCCCAGATAGGCTTCCGCCGAGATCGTGCCGGTAAGCTCGACGATGATGCCGCCGAACACGCCGAAACCCTTTGAATCCCTCCGGAATCCCTGATCGTCGACGGGATCGTCATAGGTGCGGTGGTCGATCAGGCCGCTGACGTAAAGCTGGACGTTCTCGGACACGTCATAGCCGGCGCGGCCTTCCAGGGTCCAGTTCAGCCGGTCGCGGTCATCCTCGTTGATGACGGCGCCGGAGCCGGTCTCGACGTCGTCGAAGTCCGGGTAGTCGACGGTTCCCTTGAGCCGCAACGTCACGCGGTTGATCCGCTGGTCGAAGGTCAGCTCGGGCGTCAGCCGGTAGAAGATGGTCGGGTTGACGCCCTCCGCGTCGTCGGGAGAATCGCGTCGTTCATGGTCGCGTTCCGCCCGCAGGTTGGCGGTGAGCCGGCTGTGCTCGGCGATGTCGATACGGGCGTCCGTCCTGAACCCGGCATCCTCGTAGTTCTCGCTGGAATTGTCCGCGAAGATGCCGAAGTCGCCATAGGCGGTCACGTTGAGCGCGTGACGCTCCCAGAGCGAGCGCCCGCTGATCTGCGGCCTGACGCCGACGATGAAATCGTCCACCTTTCCAGCCCGATCCGCGTAGATGTTGTCGTTGTACTCGCCGCTCACGTCCAGGCTGGGAAAGAACATGAAGCTGCCCGCCCGGATGCCGATGGGTTCATAGCCGCTGTGAACCCGGCCCTGCACGGTGTTGTCGATCACCGCCCTGCCGAATTCAACCGCCCCAGCGGGCCAGGATACCACAAGGCACGCGGCCAGAATTGGAGCGACCGCCGCCACACGCCACAAGGCGCTCGATGCCGTCGCGATCCCAGGTCTTGCCGCTGTCACCATGTCGGACCCCCTTGCCCTCTACAAGTCAGGTCCGCGGAATCCCCTCAGGTCCCCGTCTGGCTGCTCCGGACGCCGCCCGCGCGGCACGCCCGATTTGTCGCTGGCCCTGACAAACCCTGCTATCGGCAGTGTTCGTTAGTACGATACATATTTGATTCCGTGACACATGTCACGGCGCGTCGCCATGCTTGCGGCACATGGATACGCGGTCCAATCGGCAGAGGCGCGCATGAGCGGCAAGGTCCTGGTCACCGGCGGCGCCGGTTATATCGGCAGCCACACGGCGCAGCGGTTGCTCGATGCCGGGAACGAGGTCGTCATCCTGGACAACCTGTCTAACGGCGACCGCGCCATGGCGCCGGACGGCGCGCATTTTGTCGAGGGCGACCTCTCCGACCGGGCCTTGCTGGCCGAAATTCTCGCCTCGGGCGTCGACGCGGTGCTGCATTTCGCCGGCTCCATCGTGGTGCCCGACTCCGTCGCCGACCCGCTGGGCTACTACCGCAACAACACGCTGAACACCCACGGGCTGCTGCAGGCCTGCGTCGCGCAGGGCATCGACCGGTTCATCTTCTCGTCGACGGCGGCGGTCTATGGCGACACCACGCTCGTGCCGGTGCCGGAGAACGCGCCGACGCTGCCGATCTCGCCCTATGGCGCGTCCAAGCTGATGACCGAGTGGATGCTGCGCGACACCGCGGCGGCCCACGGCCTGCGCTATGTGGCGCTGCGTTATTTCAACGTGGCGGGCGCCGACCTGAAGGGACGGCGCGGCCAGGCCTCGAAGAACGCCACCCACCTGATCAAGCTGGCGGTCGAGGTGCTGACCGGCCAGCGGGACAAGCTGTCGATCTTCGGCGGCGACTATCCGACCGGCGACGGCACCGGCGTGCGCGACTACATCCATGTGGTCGACCTGGCCAACGCCCATGTGCGGGCGCTCGATTACCTGCGCGGCGGCGGCGACAGCCAGGTGATGAACTGCGGCTACGGCAGGGGCAGCTCGGTCAAACAGGTGATCGCCGCGCTGGAGCGGGTGTCGAACCGCAAGATTGCGACCGAGATGGCGCCGCGCCGCGCCGGCGACGTGGCCGAGCTGGTCGCCGAAGCCGGTCGCATCCGCGAGTTGCTGGGCTGGCAGCCCGAGCACGACGACCTGGAGCTGATCGTCAGGACCGCGCTCGACTGGGAACGCAAGCGGATCGGGCTGGGCTGACCCGGTTGCGCGGCAGAGTTACCGGACCAGGATCGCTTCCTGCTTCCAGGGGGCGATGACGTCTCCGCTCTCCTGGAAGGTCTTCGGCAGTTCCTCGACCATGTGCCAGGTGGCGGCGAGGCGGCCAAAGCCGACGAAGAAGGCGACGGTGGTGCCCAACTCGACGATCTGCGCCTCGGTGAAGTGCTTGCGCAGATTGTCGTAGACCGCATCGTCGATGGACAGGTGGTTGGTGGCGAAGCGCTCGCCATAGTCGATGGCGGCCTTTTCCGCGTCGGTCAGGTTGGTCGCCTGGGCCGGGCGCTCCAGCGAGCAGACCAGGTCCTCGGTGACGCCGTCATTGGCGGCCTCGGTGTAGCGGATCGCCATGCACGACCGGCACTGGTTGTGGAACGCCACGCGCAGGCGGACCAGCTCGACGAGGCGGGGCGACAGGGTGCGCGTCATCTTCATGGCGCCGCCGAACTTGACGAAGGCTTTCGCCAGGTCCGGCACGTTGGCGAAGATGCGCATCAGGCCCTGCTCCAGCGGCGTGGCCTCGTCGGCGCGGGTCATGGCGCGCAGTTCCGGATCCCAGTTCTCGATCTCGACCTTGGCAACTCGGGTCATCAGTCAGCTCCTATTTTCTAGGCGTGAATTCGATGTGCAGTTCCTTGAGCGCCCGCAGGCAGAAGTTCGGCTGGTGGCGCAGCTTGTTCTTGCCGGGCGCCAGCCAGAAATCGTCGATCCGGTCGACGAAGGCCTTGAATCCCCAGTAGAGCTCGCGGCGGGCGAGCGGCGCGCCCAGGCAGTGATGGATGCCGGAGCCGAACGCCAGATGGCTGCCGGCGTTCTTGCGATCCAGGTCCAGCCTGTCCGGGTTCTCGAAATGGCGCTCGTCGCGGTTGGCGGCGGCGTAGCGGGTGTTGATGACGGCGCCTTTCGGAATGGTGACGCCGTGCATTTCGATGTCCCGGGCGGCGACGCGGAACAGGCCCTGCACCGGACCTTCCAGTCGCAGCACCTCCTCGCAGAACGTCTTCAGGTACTTGTCCGGGTCCGACTTCAGCTTGACCCAGCTGTCCTTGTCGTCGGCTAGCAGCATGATGCCCGCCGACAAGGCGTTGGTGCTGGTCTCGGATCCGCCCACGAAGGTGTCGCCGGTCAGTTCGGCGTGCAGCTCGTTCTCGTTGAGCGTGCGGTTCCATTCCGGGATGAAGGTGTTGACCAGGTCGGACAGCAGGGAATTGTCCGGCTCCC
>JBKJNE010000253.1:0-4768 GCA_046596015.1 Alphaproteobacteria bacterium | reverse complement strand
GTCGGCCAGGATGTCGGCGAAGTCGGTGAACGGGGCGGTCATCACCGCGTTGAGCTGCGAGGCATGCGCCACCAGCGCGTCGGGCGGACAGGCGACGGTCACCAGTCCCGCGCCGATCCGCAGCGCCGCCCGCGCGCCCAGCCGCGCCGCGCCGCCATTCGCCAGCGGCCCGGAGACGACGATGGCATGGCCGCGCCCATATTTGTGGCCGCCCGCCGCCGGAAACGGGAATTCGGACCGCCACAGCGCCGGACCGTTCTCCCAGCAGCGCGTGCCGATCTCGTCCAGCACCTCGCCTGGAATACCGATGTCGCAGACGATAACGTCGCCGCACAAAAACTTGGCAGGTGCAATAAGATGGCCGGGTTTCTTACGAAAAAACGTGATGCTGCGCGCCGCCTTGACCGCCGGGCCGAGCACCCGGCCCGTCGAGCCTTCGACCCCGCTCGGCACATCGATGGCGACGACCGGCACACGAGCGCCGTTGACCGCCTCGATCACCTCGGCCGCGACCCCGTCGATGGAACGGGAAAGGCCGGCGCCGAACAGCGCGTCGACGATCAGCCCCGCCCCGGCCAGCAGAGCGGCCGACAGCGGCTCGACCGGACCGGTCCATCGCGCGGCCATGCTGGCTGCGTCGCCCTTCAGCCGCGCCGGGTCGCCCAGCAGGCCGAGCCGCACCGTCCAGCCCTGCCGCTGTAGCAGCCGGGCGACGACGAAGCCGTCGCCGCCATTGTTGCCCGGACCGCACAGCACCGTCACCGGCACGCGGTCCCAGGTTTCGGCGATGACACGCGCGCACACCCGGCCCGCGTTCTCCATCAGCGTCACGCCCGGCGTGCCGCGCGCGATGGCGAGCGCGTCGGCGCGGTACATCTCCTCGGTGGTCAGCAGTTCGAGCCCCGTCATGGCGCCACTCTAGGACCAAGCGGGCCAGACGTCACCGCCCTCTCGACGAGCGGATCAGACCAACTCCACGCGTACACGGCGCCCAAGGACGGCAGCCGCTCGTTGCAGCGTCTCGATGGTGACGTTGCCATCCTCGGGATTCAGCACCCGGTCGACCTGGGTCCGGCTGGTATGCATCATTTCGGCCAAACGGCGCCTGCTCAGCTTCCGCTCCTTCATCGCCTGGTTCAGTTGCCAGGCGATGACTTCCTTGATGGAGCGCGCCTGGAATTCCTCCAGCACCCCCTCCTCGCGAAGGAAGTCGTCGATGCTCGAGCCCATGTGCCTGTTAGCCATCCTGAACGTCCTTCATCCTGTCGCGCGCAAGTTTCAAATCCTCATCGGGCGTCTTGCGGGTCTTCTTCACAAAACCATGAACTGCTACCAGCGACCCGTCGTGAAAGCAGATGAGCACACGCGCCGTCGTCTTGCTCGGCAGGTTGATCCTTACCTCCCAGAGACCGTTTCCCATGGCCCGACAGAGCGGCATGCCCACTGGCCACCGATACTGGACGCGCTGGAGATCGCCACCCACTTCGAGCCGATCTTCCCTCGTCATGTCCTTCAACCAGTCCCGGACCGGCTCGCCACCGGAGGCGGTGCGGTAGAAAGCCAGGGGTATCTTGGGCGTCGATACGTCCTCGTCCACCATCATCAATTCCAACTTATTGCACTATATAATGTGCCGCCCCGTCAAGACGAATGCATTCGTTCACGGCAAAACTCTATTGCCGCACACCTTGGGCGCGAAAGCACAACTTTGGGATATAAAGGAAAATTGGGGTGGCTGATGGGGATCGAACCCACGACCTCAGGTACCACAAACCCGCGCTCTAACCAACTGAGCTACAGTCACCGCAGCGGCGCAGTATCTAACCGCAATGCGCCGGGCACGCAAGATCAGAAGAACGCTTTCAACCGCGCGATCGCCTCGTCCAGCACCGCGTCCTGCTTGCAGAAGCAGAAACGGACCATGTGGGTCGGCGGATCATCCGGATAGAAGGCGCTGACCGGGATCGAGCCGACCCGCGCCTCGCGCACCAGCCTCGTGGCGAAATCCACGTCGCCGCCCTCGTTCCACAGCGGCCGGAAATCCACATTGGCGAAATAGGTGCCCTGGGACGGCAGCACGTCGAATCCCACCTCGCGCAGCCCCGCCACCAGCCGGTCGCGCTTGCGCTCCATCGCGGCGGCCAGCCCGTCGAAATAGGCGTCCCCCTTGCCGAGGCCGTGCGCCACGGCGGCCTGCAGGCTGGGCGGCGTGGTGAAGGTGATGAACTGGTGCGCCTTGGCCACCGCGCCGATCAGGTCGGCCGCGCCGGTCAGGTAGCCGACCTTCCAGCCGGTCAGCGAGAACGTCTTGCCGGCCGAGCCGATGCGGATGGTGCGCCCGGCCATGCCCGGCAGGGTCATCAGCGGGACATGCCGCGCGCCCGAGAACACCAGGTGCTCGTAGACCTCGTCGCAGACCACATAGGCGTCGTGCTGGGTCGCCAGCGAGGCGATCAGCGCCAGCTCAGCGCCGGAAAACACCTTGCCGGTCGGGTTCATCGGGCTGTTCATCACCAGCAGCTTGGTCTTCGGCCCGAACGCGGCGCGCAGCTCGGCCTCGGGCAGCGACCATTGCGGCGGCCGCAGCCGCACCATGCGCGCCGTCGCGCCCGCCAGCTGGACGATGGGCAGGTAGGAATCGTAGACCGGCTCGATCAGCACCACCTCGTCGCCCGGCCGCAGCAGCGCCAGCAGGCTGGCGGTCAGCGCCTCGGTGGCGCCCGAGGTGACCAGCACCTGGCTGCGCCAGTCCACGTCGAGGCCGTAGAATCGTTTATTATGCGCCGCGACCGCCTGGCGCAGCGCCGGCAGGCCAATCATCGGCGGATACTGGTTCGGCCCGTCGATGGCGGCGCGGGCGGCGGCCTCGCGCACGTCCGCCGGCCCGTCCTCGTCGGGAAAGCCCTGGCCCAGATTGATCGCGCCGTGCGCCGCCGACAGCGCCGACATGACGGTGAAGATCGTGGTGCCGAGGCCCCCGATCACGTCGTTGACCGGCTTCAACGCCCCACCTCGATCGTCGAACCTGCCCGCAAATTCATCATTCTGCCTCAAGCTTGTGCAACTCTGGACCTTGCCGGTGCCTTACGTATGCCATGGACACTCCGGAAACCGGAAGTTAGGGTTTGCCCACCACTTGGCACGCATCGTGCTTGATGCGTCGTACTACGGAAACATCCAAAACTCTGGGGATGGACGAAGGCGAGCATGAAGAAAATCGAAGCGATCATAAAGCCGTTCAAGCTGGACGAGGTGAAGGAAGCCCTTCAGGAGGTCGGCCTCAGCGGCATCACCGTCATCGAGGCCAAGGGCTTCGGGCGGCAGAAGGGCCATACCGAGCTGTACCGCGGCGCCGAATACGTCGTCGACTTCCTGCCCAAGGTGAAGATCGAGGTCGTGCTCGACGACAGCCTGCTCGAACGGGCGATCGAGGCGATCCAGCAGGCCGCGCAGACCGGCCGCATCGGCGACGGCAAGATCTTCGTCAGCAACATCGAGGAAGCGATCCGCATCCGCACCGGCGAGACCGGCGTCGACGCCATCTGATCGACCGGCCAATCACACAACCAGCCAACAAACGACCAGCCAACAAACGAATCGAACGAGAGAGGACTATCCATGAGTGACGTTACTGCCCTGCTCAAGCGGATGAAGGACGAGGACATCGAGTACATCGACCTGCGCTTCACCGATCCGCGCAGCAAATGGCATCACCTGTCCATGCACAAGGACGTGGTCGACGAGGACATGTTCGTCGACGGCGTGATGTTCGACGGCTCCTCGATCGCCGGCTGGAAGGCGATCAACGAGTCCGACATGGTGCTGATGCCCGACATCTCGACCGCGGTGCTCGATCCGTTCTCGGCCACCAAGCAGCTCATCGTGATCTGCGACATCCTCGAGCCCGGCAGCCACCAGGCCTATAGTCGCGACCCGCGCGGCACCGCCAAGGCGGCGCTGGCCTACCTGAACTCGACCGGCATCGGCGACGCCGCCTATTTCGGCCCCGAGCCCGAATTCTTCATGTTCGACAACGTCCAGATGGAAGTGGGCTACAACACCGCCTACTACCGCTTCGACGACGTCGAGAGCCCGCACATGGCCGGCGCCGCCCTGGAAGGCGGCAACATGGGCCACCGTCCGCGCATCAAGGGCGGCTACTTCCCCGCCATGCCGGTCGACAGCGGCCACGACATCCGTGCGGAAATGCTCGGCACCATGCGCGCCATGGGCGTTCCGGTCGAAAAGCACCACCACGAGGTGGCGACCTCGCAGCACGAGCTGGGCATGAAGTTCGGCACGCTCGTCACCGCCGCCGACGCCATACAGATCTACAAGTATGTCTGCTTCAACGTCGCCCACGCCTACGGCAAGTCGGTCACCTTCATGCCCAAGCCGGTGGCGCTCGACAACGGCTCGGGCATGCATGTCCACCAGTCGATCTGGAAGGGCGGCAAGCCGCTGTTCGCCGGCAACGGCTATGCCGACCTGTCGGACGAGTGCCTGTACTACATCGGCGGCATCATCAAGCACGCCAAGGCGATCAACGCCTTCACCAACGCCACCACCAACAGCTACAAGCGCCTGGTCCCCGGCTATGAAGCCCCCGTGCTGCTGGCCTATTCGGCCCGCAACCGGTCGGCCTCGTGCCGCATCCCCTACGCGCCGAGCCCCAAGGGCAAGCGCGTCGAGATCCGCTTCCCGGATCCGGCGTCGAACCCGTATCTGGGCTTTGCCGCGATGATGATGGCCGGCCTCGACGGCATCG
>JBKJNE010000221.1:0-6925 GCA_046596015.1 Alphaproteobacteria bacterium | reverse complement strand
CGAGGCGCCGTCGAGGCCGCCGCCGCGGGTGGTGACCTTGCCGGTGCCGACTGACTCCGAGCGGATCGAGACCTTCGCGTTGCCGGCCTTGTCGAGCGTCGCCTCGGTCGCCGACAGCCGGCCCATGGTGCTGGCAAGCTGCAGCGTGTTGTCGCGCGCGGCATCGGCCGCCTGGGCGCTCACCAGCACGTCGGCGGTTTCGAGGCCCCAGCCCTGGATGCGCGGCGGGGTGATGGCGACGCCCAGCGTCGGCCGGACCTTGAGGACCAGTTCCTCGCCGGCGGGCGCCACGTTGGAGACGACGGTGACCTTTACCTCGGCGTCGGGCGCCTCGGCGGCCACCTTGATGTCCCTGTATGGCGGCGCGGTCTGGCCGATGCTGATCGTGTCCGGGTCGGTGGCGACGGGGCCGAGCACCTGGAACGCGATCGGCGCCGACAGCGTCCTCGCGCCGCTGCCGTCCACCTCAATGACGCCGACGCTGATGCCGCCCTCGAACCGGTTGGTCGCGGGATTGAAGCGCAGCGGGGCGCGCGGGAACGCCACCGCCTTCAGGATCAACTCCTTCGCCTCGGTGTCCGTGGTCTGCACCACGCCCTGGAATACGGCGGCCTGGCCGCGCAGCGATCCCGGGATCGACAACTTGACGATGTCCTTGGTGTTCTGCTCCGCCACGGCGTCGAGCTTGATGTAGCGGGTGTCGCCCAGCTTCAGCGGCGCGGTCGGGGCGACCGGCACGGCGGGCTCCGCCGGCCTGACCTCCTCGGCGGGAGAGATCGCCGGCGTCTCCAGCACGACGGCGCGGTTGCGCAGAATGCGCTGGCGCAGGGCGCGCATCTCCTCGGGCGACCGCACGGCCTGGGTGGCGGAGAACTCCCGCGCGCGCCGGGGCTCGTCCTGCGCCAGCGAGGGCGCCGGCCACAGCGCCGCCACCGCCAGCGTACACAGCGCCAGTCCGCGTGTCAGATCAATCAGTTGCATGAAAGCCACCCCTCGTCCCGGCGGATCAGTCTCGGCACGGATTCAGGCGGGATTATGGCCGCGTGGCGCGGACGCGGTTTTGCACTATGATCCGACGGTTTGACGCTACCGGACAACCCTCATGGCAGACGCGCTGCGACCGTTCCACCTGGCGTTCCCCGTGCACGACATCGCGGTCGCGCGGGCGTTCTACGGCGATCTGCTGGGCTGCCCGGAAGGGCGGAGCACGGAGACCTGGGTCGACTTCAACCTGTTCGGCCACCAGATCGTCGCGCATCTGCATCCGGGGCTGGAGCCTGGGAACCGGGTCCATCACAACCCGGTCGACGGCGACGATGTCCCGGTGCCGCATTTCGGCGTCGTGCTGCCGCCCGAGGACTGGGACGCACTGGCGGCGCGGCTGCAGGCGGCGGGCGTCGGCTTCATGGTCGAGCCTCATGTGCGCTTCAAGGGCGAGGTGGGCGAGCAGGCCACCATGTTCTTCCTCGATCCCTCGGGCAACGCCCTGGAATTCAAGGCTTTCGGGGACCTGGGCAAGCTGTTCGCCAAATAGCGTCAGTGGGAACGGCATCGCCCGCCCGGCACTTAGCAGTGGACGCTCGCCCGCCTGCGGCCTTACCTTCGCAACGGGCTTTTCGCGCCCCGAGGGGGCGCGGCCAGAGACGGATCAGGCCATGGATGTTCATCTCGCGGAAGAGCGCATGCTGGTCCTGCAGGACCAGTTCAACATGGATCATGCGGAGGGCAGGGCGTCGACCAAGAAGATCGACGCCTTCGGCGCGCTGGCAAAGGTGGCCGGCTTCCTGTCGCGGCCCAAGGACGACGAATTCGAGATGGTCTACCGCGAGCACCGCCTGCAGCCGTTCTGGCGGGTCGCGTGCAGCTTCGTGTCGGCCTACGAGCGCAAGCGCGACCACGCGCTGAAGCTGCCGCCGGAGGTGCGCCAGGTGGCGATCGCCGGCGAGACCCATCAGGTCGTCGACCACGCGGTCACGCTGCACGTGCTGGAGACCTGCCGCGAGGAGGTGAAGCGCGACATCTATTTCGACGCGCTGACCGGCCAGCCGGGCGCCGACCTCACCAGCCGGCTGCGCTTCCCGACCATTCCGGCGACCGAGGAAAGCCTGGCGGCGTTCACCGAGAAGGGCACCGTCGTGGTGCCGCCGCAGGCCACGTCGTCGGTGGTGGTGCGCGAGGTGCTGGGAAGTCTCGTCAACAAGATCAAGGCCGACAATGTGCTGGAGGAGACGGTGACCTTCGAGGCGATCGATCTCTACTACCGGCCGGTCTACGCCTTCCGCTACCGCCGCCAGGGCAAGGAAGCGGTCGTGGAGTTCGACGGCCTGACCGGCGACGTCAGGACCGGCGGTGCTACGTTCGAGACCTATGTGGGCAAGATCCTCGACACCCGCTTCCTGCTGGACGCGGGCGCCGAGGTGGCGAACCTGTTCGTGCCCGGCGCCACGCTGGTGAAGGTGCTGCTCGCCAAGGGCATCGAACTGCGGGGCCGCTGACGGACATGGCCCGGCTGGACGGCAAGGTCGCGCTGGTCACCGGCGCCGCGCGCGGCATCGGCAAGTCCATCGCCGCGTCCATGGCCGCCGAGGGCGCGCGGGTGGTGCTCACCGACATCCTCGACGCCGAGGGCAACGCCGCCGCCACGGAGATCCGCGTGCAGGGCGGCCAGGCGCTCTACGTTTCCCATGACGTGACCGCCGAGGACGGCTGGCGCGCCGCGCTGGACGCCGCACACGACGAATTCGGCGGTCTCGACGTGCTGGTCAACAACGCCGGCCTGTTCCTGGGCAAGCCGCTCGCCGAGACCAGCGTCGCCGACATGAACCGCATGCTGGCGGTCAACGTGGTCGGGCTGATGCTGGGCAGCAAGCTGGCGCTGCCGTTCCTCGCCGCCCGCGCGTCGCGCTGGGACGGCGGTGGCTCGATCGTCAACCTGTCGTCGGTGGCCGGCCTGATCGGCGCGTCGTTCCAGACCGTCTACAGCATGACCAAGGGCGCCGTGCGGCTGTTCTCCAAGTCGCTCGCCATGGAATGCGCCGACCTTAAGCTCAACATCCGGGTCAATTCCATCCATCCCGGCGTCATCGATACCGACATGGCCGTCGAGGTGGCGCGCGGCCAGATGGAGGCCCGCGCCATGGACGCCGGCAAGGTCCAGCGCTTCATGGTCGGCGGCCATCCGCTCGGCCGCCTCGGCAGGCCGAAGGATATCGCCGACGCGGCGGTGTTCCTCGCGTCGAGCGAAAGCTCGTTCATGACCGGAACCGAGTTGGTCGTCGATGGCGGCATGACGGCACGATAGCGGTCAGGCGCTTCGTGCTGCTACACCGAGCGCTTGTGCGCTTTCCGCCATTTTGATGTCAAATGTCATCAAAGTCGCTCCCAACCTGTGAGCAATGGCGATATTGAACGCATCACCTGTACGTAGGGGCAGGTCGAGCCGCCGCAGGAAGCCGGCGCACACGACAAGGTCGGATGGAACCGTTTCGACCGCGACGGCCTTTTCTGCGCGCCATTGGTCGAATGTAGCAAATGCCGCACGGGCAGAATTCGCGCGTATCACCCGCATTCGTACCTGCCGGGCTATGGCCGAGGCGAGTTCCGCCGCCGCAAAGTCGCTGACCGCGAAAGTTTCGCCAGAGGAGAGCATCGTAAGGGTGCGATCAGAAAACTCGTCGTTGGTGAAGATCGCGACGAGAACACTGGCGTCGAGATAAGCGCTCAACGTTCTTCTTCGTCCCTCATGGCGCTAACGAATGTACCAGCATCCACCTTGTTGCGTGGAAGCAAGGACCGGCGCTCGGCAAGCCAGTCCAGATCCGCTTGTGTCATGGGACTTGGTGACCTAGAGACGGGTCGTACCTCCACAACCGGCCGCCCGTGTCGCGTAATGACGACACCCTCGCCCTGAAGGACGCGATCGATCAGTTCGGACAACTTGTTCTTGGCTTCGGCAACGCTGTAAGTGTTCATGGATGAAATATAGCTATGTAATAGCCATAATTCCAGCATCTATGTGCCGTCGGCGACCAACATTGTACTGGGCGTGATCTCGCGGACCGGCCGATCCGTGTGTGACGACAACACCCCCAGCAGCGCCTTCCAGATCGCATCCGCATCCCCTGATGCGCCGTCGCCGCGCAGCCTGGCGTAGTTGAGGCCGGCGGCTTTCTCCGCCAGGTCGCGGACCGTGCGGCAGCCGGCGGGAAAGCGCCCGGTGTCGAACAGCGGCAGGAAGAACGCCAGCGCCAGGGTCATCATGGCGGCCGGCCAGTTCATCGGCAGCGGCGGAATGCCGAAAGCGAAGCCGGCGGTGGCGGCGAGACACAGGATCATCGCGGCCCAGCCCAGTCGCGAGCCGTCATGCTCGGGCAGCTTCAGGCCGGTCTGGGCGGCCAGAAGCTTGAGGAACCGGCGCGGCAGGAGCGGCTCCAGCTGGCGCAACGGCATGTCGGGCGTCACCGCATCGCTTCGCCCCAGCTCGCGAATGCCGCGGCGCAGATAGTAGTACGCCAGCGTGCCGGCGTTCGCCTTGCCGCCGTCCTCGGCGGGTCCGAGCCGGATGATCAGCGACCGGTAGATGTCGCCGACGAAATACCACATCTGGGTCTCGTCGAACGGCAGGCTGAAGCCGAACGACGCTTCTAGGTCCTGCACCAGCGCGGCCTGGCCGAACTCGCCCTTCAGGGCCAGCGTATCGGCGGTCCCGTGCATGCTCAGTTGCGGGAACTCATGCCGCCGTCGACGGTGTAGATCACGCCGCTGGTGTAGCCCGACCGCTCGGACGCGAGGAACGCCACCAGGTCGCCGATCTCGCGCGGCCTGGCGCCGCGTCCCTGCGGCATGGAGGCTGTCAGCTCGCGCCAGCGGCTCTCGTCGCCCCATTTGGCCTGGGCCTGGCCCTTCAGCAGCGTGACCATGCGGTCGGTCTCGACCGGGCCGGGGTTGATGCCGACGGCGCGGATGTTGTCCTCCAGCAGGCTGCGGCCGCCCAGCGCGCGGGTGAACGCCATCAGCGAGGCGTTGCCGGCCGAGCCGGTGATGTAGTTGAAATCGAACCGCTCGCCGGCGGCGCCGATGACGTTGACGATCACGCCCTGGCCGCGCGCCTTCATGGCGGCATAGACCAGCCGGGTCAGGTTGATGTAGCCGAACACCTTCAGCTCCCAGGCGTGCCGCCAGCGCGACTCGTCCACGTCGGTCAGCGAGCCGCGCGGGATGTCGCCGGCGTTGTTCACCAGGATGTCGATATCGGCGCACTCCGCGGCGAGGCGGTCGAGGTCGTCGCGGTTACGGAGATCCACCACATGGGCAGTCACCTGGACCTGATACGTGGCGCACAACCGCTCAACATGGGCCTTCAGCGCGTCCTCGCTGCGGGCGGCGAGATGCACGTCGCAGCCTTCCTCGGCCAGCGCCTCGGCGGCGGCGAGGCCGATGCCCTTGGATGCGCCGGTCACCAGCGCCGTCTTGCCCCTCAGATTCAGGTCCATCGGTGTCCTCCCACGGTCGTCCGGCGCAACCGTAGCGGACAAGCCGGCGATGGGAAACGCTCAGTTGGAGGGCGGGTATTGCCTGATCAGCTTCTGCTGCTTCCGGTGGGCCCTGGCGAGCGCCTTCCAGCCGATCGGCTTGTGGCCCATGCGGCGCATGTCGTCGGCCATGGCGAACAGCGCGCGCTGCTTGGCGAACACGCCCCTGAAGGTGCCGAGGAACGAGTATTTCGGATCCCAGTACTGGATCGCCTCGGCGCCGGCGCCGTTCACCTCCAGAATGGTGAAGCCGCCGGCCTTCAGCGCCTCGGGCGAGGTGAACTTGATGTCGAAGCGGCCGTAGTGAAAGCCTTCCATGGAACGGCTGAGTGCATCGACCGCGTTCTCCAGCGCCGGCGTGATCAGGGTATCGCTGTCCTCGTAGCGCCCGCCGAGGCGGATCGAGGCGATATTGGCCAGCATCACCCGCTCGCCCGCCCTGGGCACGCGCGCCATGCCGTCCGCGCCCAGCGTCTCCTCGTAGGTGGCCGCGTTGCGCGATATGCGCCGGTCGGCGGCGACCAGCGCGGCCACGTCCAAGATACCGTCGCCGGTCACGCTGGGAAGGTGGCGGACGGTGAGGGCGATCACCCGGCCGCGCGGATTGGCGGGATGGCGGATGTAGAACAGGGCTGCCTCATGCGGCTCGTCGACCAGCCGCTGCAGCAGGAAGGACTCGCCCGCTGGGAACGCGGCGGCATAGGCCCTCAGTTCCGCCTCGCCGTCGACCCGCCGCACGCCGAAGCCGCACCAGCCGATGTCGGGCTTGGAGATCAGCGGATAGTCGAGATGGGCGCGGCGCCGCACCGTCTCCGGATCGTCGCCGGGCACCACCAGCGCGGTCTCGGCCACGCGGTCCCGGAAGCGCGGCGCGATCATCTGGAGGCAGGCGAACTTGGACTCGCCCACCAGCCCGCCGGTCTCGATACCCGGGTTGACCACGGAAGGCAGGGTGACGCTGCCATATCTGAAGCCCAGCCAGAACCATTGGATGGTCATCGGGGTAAACAGCAGCCATTTCGGCAGGATCTCCACCGGCGTGATCGGCCGCGCGGGCTTTTCCGGCTTTCGCGCGCTCGCCGGGCTGCGCACCGCCCGCGCGGCGAACGGTCTCGTCAGCTTCCAGCCGAAGCCCGCCATACGGTTTTCCTTTCCATCAGTCGGAAGCACCGTGATCTGTCCGTGTCGCGGCCGCTAGGAAGCGGCAAGGATTTCGTAGTGGATCGGCTTGAAGGCGTAGTTGTTGGACTGTTCCGCCGAGCACGCCGTCAGCCCGATCAGCAGGTCCATGCGGGCCTCGATCAGGATGTGGTCTCCCGCACGGCTCAGGGGCGGCTGCACGCTCAACTCTCCGGTCTTCATGTCGATCGGCACGTTCATGAACACGTTGAACG
>JBKJNE010000180.1:0-3478 GCA_046596015.1 Alphaproteobacteria bacterium | reverse complement strand
CGCGACGACCTGATCGCGCTTGGTATCCGGTTCGACGTGTTCACCTCGGAACGCGCGCTGGTCGAAAAGGGGCAGGTCGACAGTATGCTGGCGACCCTGACCGAGCGCGGCCTGATCTACACGGGCGTGCTGGAGCCACCCAAAGGCAAGCTGCCCGACGACTGGGAGGAACGGCCGCAGACCCTGTTCCGCGCCACCCAATTCGGCGACGACGTGGACCGGCCACTGAAGAAGTCGGACGGCTCGTGGACCTACTTCGCCAGCGACATCGCCAACCACAAGGACAAGTTCGACCGCGGCTTCCGCCAGATGATCGACGTCTGGGGCGCCGACCACGGCGGCTACGTCAAGCGCATGAAGGCCGCGGTCACCGCCATCACCGGCGGCGAGGGCGAGCTTGACGTGCGGCTGTGCCAGCTCGTGCGGCTGACCCGCAACGGCGAGCCGGTGAAGATGTCCAAGCGCTCCGGCAGCTTCGTGACCCTGGCCGATGTGGTCGAGGAAGTCGGCAAGGATGTGGTCCGCTTCATCATGCTGACCCGCAAGAACGACGCGCCGCTCGATTTCGACTTCGCCAAAGTGGTCGAGCAGTCGCGCGACAACCCGGTGTTCTACGTCCAGTACGCCCATGCCCGAATCCGATCGGTCTTCCGCAACGTCGCCGATGAACTGCCGGACGCGAACCTGAGCGATGCGGCACTGAAACAGGCGGACTTCGGTCTGCTCTCCGACGAGGCCGAGCTGGCGCTGATGAGGGCGCTCGCCGACTGGCCGCGCGCCGTCGAGGCGGCGGCGCTTGCGCATGAGCCGCACCGGATTGCGTTTTATCTTTATGACCTTGCCGCTTCCTTCCATAGTTACTGGAACAAGGGCAAGGAGGACCCGACGCTGCGCTTCATCCGCACCGACGAACCCGCGCTGACGGCGGCCAGGCTCGCCCTGATCCAGGCCGCGGCGCTGACGATCGCGTCCGGACTCGGCGTCCTCGGCGTGACGCCCGCGGAGGAGATGCGGTAGTGCCATACCGGCCCGACGGCGACTTCCTGCAGGACGACGAGTCGCGCTGGGATGACGCGCCCGAGGAGGCGGAAGGCGGCGCCTGGTGGAAATGGGCCGTGGCGGTGCTCAGCCTGGCGCTGTTCGGCGGCGTCGTCTGGTATGCCTATACGAGCGGCAGCGGCGGTCCCATCGGCCCGGTCCGCACTGTCGAGGCCGACACCAAACCCTACAAGGTGAAACCGGACAATCCGGGCGGCGAGATCATCCCCGACCAGGACAAGCTGGTGTTCAACGAGGCCGTCGGCCGGACCATGGATACGGAAGACATTCTGGGCGACGAACCGGAATCGCCCCAGTCCAGGCCAGAGCCCGTCGTGGTCCGCAAATTCGTCCCACCCGCGCCCGAACCGCCGCCCGCTCCGGAACCGGCGCCCGAAGCCTCGCCCGTTGCGGACGCCGCGAAGCAGGTCGGTGACAAACTCGCCGCCGTGCCGCCGCAGGCGATACCAGCCAAGCCAGCCGATCCGGCGAAAGCCGCGCCTGCCGTCAAGGCCGACTCCGCCACTAAGCCCGCAGGCGTGATCGTACAGCAGCCCGGGGCGTTGCCCGCTCCGGCGGAAGCGCCCATGCCGCCCGCGCCAGCGGCTGAGGCCGCGTCCGTCCTGCCGCAGGTCGTAGAACCCCAGCAGGCGGGCACGAGGTCACCGGTCGTTCAGCTCGGCGCGTATGGCAGCGAGGCGGGCGCCATGGACTCGTGGGCGCAGGTCCAGCGCAAGCAGGGCGCCGTGGTCGCCGGCCTGACTCCGCAGGTGATCAAGTTCAACGTGCCGGGAAAAGGCGATCTCTACCGGCTGGTGATCGGACCGTTCGCCGACCGGGGCGCCGCCACGGATGTCTGCGGCCAGCTCAAGGCCCAGGGACGGGATTGCATCGTCAATGCCAATTGATCCTTCGCTCTGTCCCGCCATCTTCGGCGTTTCCGGCAAGACCCTGACCGACCGCGAGCGGGCGTTCTTCCGGGAGGTCAAGCCGTTCGGCTTCATCCTGTTCGCGCGCAACATCGGCGATCCCGACCAGGTCCGGGCGCTCACCCGGTCTCTCGAGCCGCTGGCGGCGGCCAGTCCGTGCCCGATCCTGATCGACCAGGAGGGCGGCCGCGTGGCCCGGCTGCGGCCGCCGCACTGGCCGGCCTATCCGCGCGGCGTGGTGTTCGGCCGGCTGTTCAAGCTCGATCCGGCGGCGGCAAAGCGCGCCATCTACCTGAACTCGCGGCTGATCGCGGCGGACCTGCATGATCTGGGCATCACCGTCGATTGCCTGCCGGTGCTCGACGTGCCGGCGCGCGGCGGCCACGACGTCATCGGCGACCGCGCCTACGCCCGCCATGCCGACACCGTCGCCCAGCTGGGCCGCGAAGCGTCCGCCGGGCTGATCGACGGCGGCGTTCTGCCGGTAATCAAGCACATTCCCGGCCACGGCCGGGCGGCGGCCGACACCCACGTCGAGCTGCCGACCGTGACGACCAGGGCTGCGACCCTGCGCCGGACCGATTTCGCGCCGTTCAAGGCCCTGCGCGACGCTCCGTTCGCCATGACGGCCCATGTGATCTATGCTGATCTGGACCCGGATTTCCCGGCGACCACGTCGCGGACGGTGATCGACGGCGTCATCCGCAAGACCATCGGCTTCGACGGCGCATTGATGTCGGACGACCTCAACATGCAGGCGCTCAGCGGCACCCTGGCGGAGCGTGCTTTCGCCTCGCAACAGGCGGGCTGCGACCTGGCGCTCCACTGCAACGGCGAGTATGACGACATGGTCGCCGTCGCCAGCGGCCTCGAACGCGCCTCGCCCGCCACCCTGCGGCGGCTGACGCGGGCGATGAGCTGGCTGGCGCCGCCCAAGCCGTTCGACCGCGAAGCCGGCGTCTGGGAAAGGGACGCGCTACTCGCCCGCGTCGGAGGCTGATGAACGAAACCCTCTACATGATCTCGGCCGCCATCATCCCCGTGGTGCTGGCGATCACCGTGCACGAGGTGGCCCACGGCTATGTCGCCCGCCAGCATGGCGACGATACCGCCGCGCGGGCAGGACGGCTCACGCTCAATCCGCTGCGTCATGTGGATCCCTTCGGGACTGTTCTGTTACCGGGGATCCTGTTGCTCGCCGGCCTGCCGCCCTTCGGCTTCGCCAAACCCGTGCCGGTAAACTTCCTGAATCTCGAAAATCCCAAGCGGGACATGGTCTGGGTAGCGGCGGCGGGACCGGCGGTGAACCTGTTCATGGCGATCGGCTGGGCGATCCTGTCCAACCTGGCCGCTTTCATGTCGGGCGACATCCAGATCTGGTTCGCGGGCATGGCGCAGATCGGTATCGCGGCTAACGTGGTGCTCATGGTGTTCAACATGATCCCGCTGCCTCCACTGGACGGCGGACGGGTGGCGGTGGGACTGTTGCCGGATGCACTGGCCCGCCCGCT
>JBKJNE010000418.1:0-2640 GCA_046596015.1 Alphaproteobacteria bacterium | reverse complement strand
GCGGGCGTTCGGGGTGGCGAAGCGCCGGCCCGGCTCGCCCGCCTGCAGCAGCAGCGAGCCCATCGACGGGGCCTGCCCGATGCACACCGTCGATACCGGCGCCTTGATGTATTGCATGGTGTCGTAGATCGCGAGACCCGACGTCACGATGCCGCCCGGCGAATTGATATAGAGGGCGATTTCCTTGTTCGGGTTCTCCGATTCAAGAAACAGCAACTGAGCGCTGATCGACGTGGCCACCATGTCGTCGATCGGACCGACGAGAAAAACGATGCGGTCCTTCAGCATCCGGGAAAAAAGGTCGTATGCCTCTCGTCCGCGGTTGGTTTGCTCGATGACCGTCGGCCAGATCGCGCCGTAAATTTCCAGAGGATCCCTCATAGCACCGCCTTGTAGCCGGAAGCCCATCCGCCTTCAGATGGGCCTCGCGATTGGATTTTCTAGGGGCAGGACAGATTGATGGCGTCCCGCCCCCGGGTTCCGGACCGACGCGCGGCGACCCGGGGCTTATTTGGAGTCGGCGGCGGCGTCTTCGTCGGGGTCGCTGAGCAGCGTATCCCGATCGACTTCCTTCTCCGTAACTTCAGCCTTATCGAGGATAAAGTCTATCACCTTCTCCTCGAAAATCGGCGCGCGGACCTGCTGCATGGCGTCCGGGTTCTTCTGGTAGAACTCGAACACGCGGCGCTCCTGGCCGGGGAAGCGCTGGGCCTCCATCATGATCGCGCGGTTCAGCTCCTCGGCGGTCACCGTGATCTCGTTGGTGTCGCCGATATTGGACAGCAGCAGGCCGAGGCGGACGCGGCGGATCGCGATGTCGCGGTATTCCTTGCGCATCTCCTCTTCCGGCTTTTCGGCCGTCTCGATGGTCTTGCCGTCCTGCTTCAGGCTGGCCTCGAAGTCCTGCCAGATCTGGTTGAACTCCATCTCCACCATGCCTTCCGGCACCGGGAAATCATGCATGTCGGCGAGCTGGTCGAGCATGGCCCGCTTCAGCTTCATGCGCGAGATGCGGTTGTAGTCGCCGGCCACCTGCTCCTTCAGCCGCTCGCGCAACTGCTCAAGGTTCTCAAGGCCGATTTTCTGGGCCAGCTCGTCGTCGATGGCCACATCGACCGGCTTCTTCACTTCCTTGACGGCGACTTCGAAGACCGCGTCCTTGCCGGCCAGGTCGGCCGAGCCGTAATTCTCCGGGAAGGTGACGTTGACGGCGCGCTTCTCGCCGGTCTTGGCCCCGATCAGCTGGTCCTCGAAGCCGGGGATCAGCGCGTTCGAGCCGAGCACCAGCTCGTAGTCCTCGGCGGTGCCGCCCTCGAAGGGCTCGCCGTCGCGCTTGCCGACGAAATCGATGACGACGGCGTCGTCTTTCTTCGCCTTGTAGGTCTTGGCGGCGGCCTTGTAGGCCTTCTGGCCATCGGCGATGCGCTTGAGCGCGTCCTCGATGTCGCTGTCGCCGACCGGCGCGGTCTGCCTCTCCAGCTTCACCGTGCTGAGGTCGCCGGGGACGATCTCGGGCAGCACCTCGACCGAAAGCTGGTACTCCAGGTCGCTGCCGCGCTCGAACGAGGTGATCTCGATGTTCGGGCGCATGGCCGGGCGCAGCTCGTTCTTCTCCAGCGCCTCGCGGGTGGTGTCGTTCACCGTCTCCTCGAGCACCTCGCCCATCAGCGCGTCGCCGTGGAGCTTGCGCAGGTGGCCCACCGGCACCTTGCCCGGCCGGAAGCCCGGCAGGCGGATGCGGCCTGCGAGCTGCTTCAGCTTCTCGTCGAGCTTGCTGTCGATGACGTCCGCCTCGACGGTGATCTTGTATTCACGCTTGAGGCCTTCGGCGCTGGTTTCGGTGACTTGCATGAGATCGTCCGAATTCTGTTGTGCATCAGTGTTCTAGGCGGAGACTGCGGTGGTGCGGGCGAAGGGACTCGAACCCCCACGAGTTTCCTCACCGGAACCTAAATCCGGCGCGTCTACCAATTCCGCCACGCCCGCCAATCTTGTGGCGCAACCGCGACAATCCCGCCCCGCTCAGGGGGCGGACGTATAGCACACCTTTTTTGAAATGCACCAGCGATCTTGGCTAGGCGATGACAGCCAGTTCGCGCAGCGCGGCGGGCAGCGTCTCGCCGATGTCCTCGGCGATCAGGCCCGGGCCGAACATGGCGGGCGCGCGCCCGTGCAGCCAGGCGCCGGCGCAGGCCGCCTCGAACGGCGGCATCGACTGGGCGAGCAGCCCGACGATCAGGCCGGCGAGCACGTCGCCCGATCCGGCGGTCGCGAGCGTCGGCGGCGCGTTGGCGTTGATGGCGGCGCGGCCGTCGGGCGCGGCGATCACCGTATCGGGCCCCTTGAACAGCACGACCGCGCCGGCGCGCGCGGCGGCGGCCCGCGTCCGCTCCAGCTTGCTGCCCTCGGTAAGGTCCGGGAACAGCCGGGAGAACTCGCCGTCATGGGGTGTCAACACGCAGGGCGCGCCGATGGCGCCGAACAGGTCGCCCGGCGCATCGCGAAAGCTGGTGATGGCGTCGGCGTCGATGACGCAGAACCGCCCGGCCCGCAGCGCCTTCAGCGCCGCGTCCCGCGTCCCCTCGCCCACGCCGTTTCCCGGCCCGACCAGCACGGCGTTGCGGCGCCGGTCGGCCAGGA